>CALWKL010000069.1 GCA_944381255.1 uncultured Clostridia bacterium
ATGCTCTTCTCCATCAAATACTACATACTGTTCCAACATACCGCCAGCGAGCTCATCATACTTACTAGTACCCTCATTCCATAGATAAACTGTAGCGGTCATTGGATAATTGTATATACTCTCACCACTACTTTGTCCATTGTAAATTACCTGTAGAGAAGGGTTGTATTTAAATGGATTGTAAGAGCCTACTAGATAAATTTTACCAGTATCGGTAAAGCCCTTTACACCATCACTATATGTGTCAGTAAAAGTATTGGCTTTTATAGAATTTACTTTGTACCCAGTACTTATAGACTCAGGCTCACTAAATCCCACTATAGTGTATTCGTTTGGATTCATAATGGTAATAGTAGCATTTGTGCTGACACCCTCATAAGTTACAGTAAAGGTAAAGTCTCCCACATAATCTTCTACAAATGCATCAGCATTGGTTGTAAATCCTGTAGAAATTTCCTTGCTTACATCACCCTCATAATTTACGATTATTACTAAATTGCTAATTGTAAAATCTGCAGGGCTAAGTACACTAGTAGGAATTGTTCCTTCTTTAATTTGGATACTTTCTACTGCTCCGTATACTTTTACAGTTACAGTATCAGTCTTTGTGCTATCGTTATTATATGTTACAGTAAGTTCGGTAGATCCTACAACACTAGTATCTACCGTGCTTAAAGTATAATCGCTTGGGTCTAGGTCAAATACACCTTCAAGGTTGTCAAAGCGTCCTTGTACTACGACATTGCTAGTATCATATTCTTCATTCTGAGCCACCTCTTGGGTATACTCTACTATAAATATATCTGTCAATGGTGCTTCAGCAATTTGTACAGTTACAGAATCAGTCTTTGTAACAGAATCTTCAGTATATGATACTTCCAAAATCTTCTCACCAGGAGTAGAAGTATCTACTGGACTTAATACAAGGCTGGTGCCAGATATTTCTCTAGTATAATCGCCTTCATAAGTTGCGATGATGACTACATCGCCAGGTACATATGTAAGCCCCTGCACACCAGTAGCATTGTATGAGCCAGACTTTACTGTTATATCAGTCAAATCACCATAGACCAAAATAGTGGCAGTGTCGGTAAGTGTAGTATCATCATCAACTTTGTATGATACGGTCAAAGTTTTCTCACCCACCGTACTTGTGTCTATTGTACTAAAACTTAATTTGCTATTATGAGCCAAGACTTCGGTGGTTTTATCTGACTTAGTAGCATTGACAACAATATCGGTAGTGACAAACTCTGAGCCTTTCTTCACTGCTGTAGGTACAGTAGACGAATCAATCGTAATTTGCGTTATGGTAACGGCTGGCGGTTCTTGTTTGTTACAACCGACAAGCAGTACACCAAAGGTGAGCAAACATACTACGCCTACAATTACAGTCAAAAAACTCTTACTTTTTGTCATAATTTTCTCCTTTCTTTTATTTTGCTTGTTAAGCAAATAAATTATACCATTTTGACGAATTTTTGTAAAACAACTTTTAATATTTTTTTATTTTTTTGATATTTTTTACAATTTTTGTTAAACCCCTTTTATTTTAACTGTGCAAACATTTAAAATTTAATAAAAATCATAATTGCAATACAATAAATAAGCCTATTTATCTATTAAATTGAAGAAAAAAAGAACTATAAAATATATAGTTCTTCTCTTAATTTATAAAGCATTTTTTTATCATTTAGACAACCCAAACTTCTATCATTGCACTTGAGCCTACCAGACTAGACTTTTCTGGACTTACGAAAACATTGAATACCATAGGGCTGTCAAAGCACCTGAGTTCTCCTCTTTTCGAGAGGCTTACCTTACCCATACCCTCATAATCGGTATTGGATACAATTTTATATACTATTGACTCGCTTTCACCAGCCACATCACCAGTATCATAAGTGATATGCGGTATCAATATTACAGGCAAATAAGAGTTGCCTTGCGAATCTTGTAGATGATAGCTTGAGAAATAAATAGTTAACTTATACCTATGGTTTTGGGTATTTGCATCTACACCCATAGAGGTAAATTCAAACATTTCTTCCTGCTCTGCCTGGACACTCATTTCGATAGATTGTACATATTTAACTTTATCATAGACTTTGACTTTCATACCAAAAAAGCCAATAACAACTATAGATGCTAGATATACTATAAGTATAATTATGACTGTAGATTTTTTCATACTTATTTTTCCTTGTAATACAATTTAATTTTTGTCAAATATAGATACAATCTTATTGCAAAAGTAACTGCGGCTATCAATAAAATTTTTATGTACACTGTCTCAGCATTTTCACTCATGAAGAAATATAGAATAAACGCAAATATAGCTGACATTCCAAAGCAAAGCAGTGTGCTTTTGTTTTCGTTTGGATTTTTCTGCGTCTTGCCTGTTGTCTGGTATTGCCTATTTTGTGGATTCATTATATCAAGCTCAGCACTCCACAGCAAGTGCGCAAGATATACTAATATCATTGCAAATGTTAGCAATATTGACTGCCAAATGCCCAATGGCGAAAATATATTTATTACCACCACAGACACAGCGATTGACACCATGCATATCAGCATATTTAGCACCAGTTTACCAGTCAAAGGCACTCGGTATGGCACTGGATAAATCTTGTTAAGATATGCAGCATTCCCCTCTCTACTGAATACACTCGCCAACTCATTATTTGTAGATAGCATCATCAACATTACTATCAGTACATTGAAGGCTATAGCCATATACATACCTGTTAGCATTGTATCCATTGCGCTAATTATTCTATTCTGCAATAGTATAGCTATAGGAGCAATGACTGCTGTGGCTAATATGCTATAAATTATCGCTGGAGTACGAAACATACGCTTGGACTGTTGTGCGACAGCAGATACAAAGGGAGGCTTGCGATGGCTTTTCTTTTGATGCTTTACCACTTTCTTCTTGTATTCAAAAGGTGTACTTGCCATACGCAAGAACAACTGTTTACACAATAGCGCAGTAATCAGCATACATACTGCAATTATGCCTATTACTATAGCAAATGTAATCAAATTTTTGATACTGAATGGAGTAAAAGTAAACCCATTGTAAGTCATACCAGTGAGTAATTGTAGTAAATAATCAAATGGAGCAAAAATCACTGCAAAACCACTCAAAAAGTCTTGTAAACTCCAGAATATCCAACCCCAATCACGCACTAGGTCAATATCGGTAGGAATTTTATTTATAGCAGTAATCACACCCAACACTATACCGGCCAAAACCACTGCTATCACCACTAATTCGAGTACTCGATATTTTTTTGCAATAATGGCTAATCCCATAGCAGGTATAGATAGCAAGCCACATACCATTAAGATTAGTATTGTGATAAGTAATATTGCAAATATTGACCAAAGATAATATGTAAAAGGCAATCCCATTACCAGTCCATACGCAATTAAAAACGGCCATACAAAAGTGAAATTCTTAATCAATTCATATATAAAGCATACTATCATTTTAGATGAAAATATAGTACTGCTCTTAACTGGCATAGTTAGTAGCACAGGATTATCCTTTGCGAAATACAGAGTACTAGTAACATTGACTAGACACGACAAACCTGACAGTATCAGCAATATTGTCATAATCACTAGGAAAACTCTAAAGTTAAAAGTTTGCAAAAAGGAGAATAATCCAAACTGCACTATCAGACTAAAGACCAAATATATAGCCGCTGTAGCGACAGCAAATCCAACTAGGCTCCAAATGATTTTAAAAAGTGTTTTCTTACGGTCTTTTAGGAAAGAGAAATCAATTTTGTCCTTTAGTTGCATCATTACCAAAGGGTGCAAGTACCTAAAGCGGTATTTTATCTTTGCAGACATTTTAGAAAACCCTTGTCCAATGTTACCAAAGAAACTTTTTACCTTGCTTTGTTTAGTATTTTCTTTTGCCATATTACTCCTCACCTACTTTTTGGTCTGGAGTAGTGTCAAGTCCTTTTTTTGTGCTAGTTTTACTTTTACTTGATTTTTTAGTAGTTGTCTTTGCCTTAGTAGTGCTTTTCCTCCTAATAGGCTTAGGAGTTTTGCTTGTAGCAGTTTCTTCTGGTACATCAGCGTGTTGTACGGTATCAATTGAATTTTCTACATCAATATCTTTATTTTGATTTTCTTCCTCTACTATATCAATATCGTCATCAAGAGTTACAGTATCGCTCTCTACATCAATTACTTTTGTTACAGGTTTTACAGTTACTGCATCATCTTTCCCCTTGTTTTTATGCCAAAGTTGCCACTTTTTCTTAGGTTTTTCGCTTTTGATCTTTTCTACCGTCTCATTTGATTCTAGCATTGCCAAATCTTCTCCAATATGCTCAGCATAATCTTTACCATTGATAGTAGTCATATAAAAATTCTCTAGAGTGTCGCCATTAGCCTCAATTTCTGCCAACGATTTGGTAAGCAAAATGTTACCTTTCTTAATAATTGCAATTTTGTCGCAAATACGCTCAACTACATCGATTATATGACTAGAGAAAAATACTATATTCCCTGCACGAGCATGCTCTTTCATACATTCTTTTACTTGGAAAATACTATTTGGGTCGAGTCCTGTTAGAGGTTCATCAAGTATCCAAATTTTAGGGTTATGTACCAAGGCAGCCATAATAGCAATTTTTTGCTTCATACCATGCGAGTAAGTCTTCATTTGGTTGTCAAAAGCATTCTCAAGCTCAAATCTTTTTACAAAACTATCAATGCGCTTTTTACGAATATCTATCGGCACTTCGTATAAATCAGCAATGTAATTTATATATTCCCTACCAGTGAGTTTTTCGTACAATGCATAATGGTCCGGCACAAACCCAATCTGGCGTTTTGCCTCTACACTTTGCTTATCGACATCGTATCCACATACTTCAATCTGTCCACTTGTAATTGG
>CALWKL010000070.1 GCA_944381255.1 uncultured Clostridia bacterium
TAGTAGTATCAACACCAGAAGCTAATTCAATATATCTGTCAAGATTTTGGTCAACAGTATTCTGCTTTGAAGTAAACCCTTCACTAATACTTGCTATAGTTTCACGAGCTTCTTTTCCTTTTTCAATAGCAATTTCTACTCTATGAATATAATTGTCGATAGCTGTAATTACTTCTCCAAGAGCCCAGGAAGCCAGCATAGTTACACCCATGTTTAGCATAGTTGATCCTACGCTTTTGGCTAAATTACCTAGTTTAGATGTGACTTTACTAAACGCAGATGATTCTTTTGCAGCCTTTTGTACATGTGCAGTATATTGATCAAAAGCATCTCCAGCAGTCATGGTGGATTTTTGAGTATCATCCAGCCCATCGACCCAAGTCTTGAACATGCTATCGTTAAAGGTATCTGGATCATAATTGTCTGCAAGTAATACGCTTAACGGCCCATCATCATCAAAATTTTTAAACAGGCCCTTCACTTCGTCACTTACTTTTGGAACCTGCTTCCTTATACTTTCAATCGTATCAAGAATAGTAGTAAAACCATTATCCTTATCGTAGTTTACAATCGTTGTATTTTAGAATAATCAATGTTATAATAATACTGCAATATTATAATAACAAAGGGGGACTACTATGGCTCTTAACGATTTAGTGACAATTTGTTCAAATCCTAATTGTAATATGGGATATTTATTTAAGCCTGGAGTAAAACCATCTACTGATGTTTGTCATAAATGCGGATCACCGCTTATTCACACACCATTAACGGCAGAAGAACACTTTTTAATCGATCGTACTTCAAAAGATCGTGATTTTCTTATGGCGATGATAGACTTAAAAAAGAGTGATATTATTGAGTTTCAAACAAAGATTTCTCAATTTAGAAGTCAGGCAAAACAAGACGGATGCTATGATGCTCCAAAGAAAGTTCCGAAATGTCCCAAATGTGGTTCAACATCAATTGGTGTGACAAACAGAGGGTTTAGCTTGCTAACAGGATTTTTAGGCTCTGGCAAGACAATGAATTTTTGCCAGAATTGTGGATATAAGTGGAAACCGTAAAATATAAACAGGGTAAGTTTGTACTTACTCTTTTATATTAATCACACTATTAATGAGTCATTAAATCTCAAATAATAAAATGGAAGAAGAAACGCTATGTCATACCACAAGAAAAATGATGGATTACCGCTAATCATAACACTTCCGGCACTAATTCTTTTAGGAGTATGTTGGCCGTTGTCGATTATTTGGGTCTTAGTATCGGCATGGGTTATAGATAACATTAAATTATGATAGATAAATATTTTGATGGCGAAGTATGCTCTTTTTGCGGTGGCAGACTCGAACATAGTTTTGTTAAATATAAGCGTACACGTATTCCATGCTATGAATGTAAAAAATGTCATTCCTATTTTTATGAGAAAAAAGATTATAATAAGTTGAAGATGTTTGCAAAATCAGAGGGCAGACATCTTAATTCTTATGTCTATTCATATAATTATGAAATACTGTACAAAAATAAAGAAAAAAGAAAAAACAAATTAAAAAAGCAAAGGCAGATTAATCAGATAAAAAGAAAGAAGCCGCTAGAAACATACCCTGTTTCATACCCAAGAAAAAATGCAACACCACAAATAATTAAAATTTCCAGAGAAAATATAAATTGTTCTTATTTCAAAAATGGAGACTGTTTATACAATAATAATAAATGTAATCCTTTTTCAGTAAGATGCAAAAATTATACTACTCAAATACGAACTAAAAATAAGAAGATAAAGTCAGATACAAAGGATATAATGACTTTACCATCGCTGAATTTAAAAGATGATCCAATAATGAATGTTGGTGTATCTGTTATCGTGCTAACTTCTAATAAAAAATGTATAATAGAAAATCATGAAATACAAGATGTCATTGCAATAGTCAGAATAATTACAGCAAATGGCAAAATCATTGATTATAAAATGCCTGCCGCTTACTGTAATGTTTGTAAAGTGTTTTTTGCAATAAAATTAGATTATTTGAAGGCTAAAGAAAGGGGAGTGATTCTATGCCAGATTATTGATAAGCAAGAAGTCAAAATTCAAAACGGAAGAATTGTTTTTCATGGAAATGAATCAAAAATACATAGACTAGGTTATAATGTAAAAAAGAATAATGGCCTTACCACTGAGCAACGGCATATTATTTTAGCAAACATTATAGAGAATAACCTAGCGACCAAACATGAAATACTATCAAATATTAGTATCCATATGAAGCAACATCAAAATCAACAAAATTATGCTAATGCAGTGGCAGCATGGAAAAACGATCTTGAATTTTTGCGCACATATGAAGAAGGAAGTTTTCCGCAAGTAAGAGTTAAAAAATTGATTATGGGAAGGCCATAGAGCTGTTTGAGTATTACGGTTATAAGTAAAACCTGTAAAATGTGATAAAGGCATAGGTTGATAATAAGATATTGTCATCAATCTATGTCTTTATTATTTTTCATGTCAATCAAATATTTATCTTGAAAAAATTTATATAAGAAACGCAATTCTACTATGAAGTGCTATGACTCTTTCCTTCTATCATCATTAATACTTTCAGCCATTTCCTCCCCGTGCCATTTCCTTTAAAATAGCCATATTCTCTTTTGAAATTATTTTTTTCGAGGAAGAGCATTCTTCCCAATAACTCTTTGTAATACGATTTTTCGCTAATTCATTAATAAAGGACTTGGTCATACCATGTTTGATTGCTAATGGCACTTGTGGCTTATAACTAAACGCCATATAACTTCCTCCTTTCCAGCTTTTTGAATTAGTATAAAAAACATTTTTAATATTATCATCACAGTTGCAGCTATGATGAGGGTGTGTGATTTGTACTAAGTAGGGCAGTAGTAAACTACTGATCGTATCCCTATTCGCTTCACTGGAGCTTTCCCCCAGGTTACGGACTGTATTTTGTGGGTCAATGACATAATTACGCCTATGCCACGCCATGTCTTGTCAGCCTCTCGCACGATATATATGAAATCACACTTTCATAAAAATCTACACCGTGTCGGGACTACCATCTTTGTGCGTACACTTATCCCTCCAGGAACGCCATCTAAGATGTGCGCTTTTATTGCATCCTTTTGGTTCCATATATTTATGGCTAACGGCTTCCCCCGATATTCGAC
>CALWKL010000071.1 GCA_944381255.1 uncultured Clostridia bacterium
TCGGTAACCGCAAAAATAAAATCGCTACTAAATAGCGCTACTGGTGAACTGGTTGTCTACCAAAATAATATTCAAAGTATATCAAGTAATGAAACAGATTTGAGCACGGTAGAGCAAAGTCGACAAAATTTAATAACAATTAGCGAGCAGATTCAGTCTACCTTCGTAGATGCTGTACAAGGTGATATTTTATCAATTCTAATTACCAAAAATAGTTTTGATACTTTTGTCGGTTTAATAACTCAAGCCAATAACTTCTTAAATAGTGCCATAGACACTAATAACTTAGATGACCACAAATTAATATTAAATAATTTGACCAATGTAATTGGCTACAAGTCAATAGAAGGGAAAAATTATTTTAATAAACTTATCACTCTAGCAAATCAACAATTTACCGATATAGTAGTAAAAGAAGAAATTATATCAAGCCTAAAACTTCAGTACGACACTGCAAAGGAATATATGAATACTATTGACTCCAAAATTACCGAAGAGTTAAACGATGAAGCAGTAAATGTACAGGACTTTAAAAATACTGTCTTAAGCTATTATTACACAGCTTTACAATATGAACAATTAGTAAAAGATTCTATCAAATACTACCCTGTAGAAAATTACCAAGACACCACTATAAATTCTTTTATTGGATACAAAGATATTAATTCATATGAATTGCATCAAGAGATTACACGGAATGACTACCTCATCTCTCACAATATGACAGACAATCTCACTGGTAGTGTATTCAGCCCGACTACTTCTTTTGGAAATCAAGTCTCTGCACTAGACCTAGTATACTTTGGGTTGGAAATATGTGGCTTAATTATAATCATTATCTCTATTGTGCTAGTAGCTCAAAGCATTGCTGGCGAAAGTGGTCGTGGCACCTTGCGTTTGCAGGCAATTAGGCCATATTCTAGATGTCAGATATTATCTAGCAAAATTGCCGCATCAGTATTATTTGGTACTATATTACTCATATTTAGTGCAATAGTGCTATTCATCGCAGGTTGGATTATGTTTGGTATTGACACAACTTCAATACTTGTGGTCTTCAATGCTAGTACTCCATTTGTGATATCACCTTTTGCTCTAATCTTTATTTACATTGCATTGCTTATATTTAAAATATTCTTCTATATTATGTTTGCTACTCTAATATCTACTCTATTTAGGAACAATATAGCAGGTATTTTGATTCCTCTTGTATTTTATATTGTTAATGCTGTATTCTCATTCTTGTTTGTTACTACCGCATGGTATGCCTTTATACCATTCTCATGCATAGATTTATTTAAATTCTTTGGTGGTAGTTTTATAATGGCAGACAACCCTCTATCTATTGCACTATCTAGCCCAATATTCTATAATACAAACTTTATATACAGTATATGCATGTCAGTTGCTCTATGCATACTTATGATAATATTTAGTCATATTGCCTTCAAAAAGCGTGATATTAGATAAAAAAAGACTGCAAATTTTGCAGTCTTTTTTGTAATTATAACATTTAATTTTTAATTAATATCCACTATTTCCTCGGTAGCTAGACTCTCATCTAAGAGTTTCTCTACATCAATCTTACTCTCTTCTTTCAGTACCCTATCAATTTTTGGCTTAGTAATTGGATTTTTAGGAAGGAAGACTGTACAACAATCTTCATATGGCAAGATACTAATATTATATGTGTCTATGCGCTGTGCTACATCTATAATTTCTAATTTGTCAAAACCTATTAGTGGTCTAAATATCGGCATCTTAACCACAGAATTAGTACTAGTAATACTTTCTAATGTTTGGCTCGCTACCTGCCCTAAGCTTTCACCTGTGATGAGTGCACCTGCACCACATTTTTCTGCTACTTTTTCGGCGATTCTCATCATCATTCGTCTTAATAAGTTTATCATATAATCAGGGTGGCAATTTTTATGAATTTGCTCTTGAATATTAGTTACAGATATAATATGAATACGAATAGAACCTAGGTAATCCCCCATCTTACGAGCCAAGTCTAGTACTTTTTGCCTAGCGAGTTCGCTAGTATATGGATAACTATGAAAATGAATTGCCTCTACCGTCAAGCCCCGTTTTGCCATATAGTACCCTGCTACAGGACTATCTATACCACCACTAAGGAGTAGTAATCCTTTGCCTGCAGTATGTAGTGGCATACCATCTGCACACTTGATTGTTTGGGTAGAAATATAAGTATATCCATTTTCCCTAATATCGATTTTTACTTCGACTGTAGGGTTATGCAAATCAACCTTTGAACCTTCAAAAGTATTTAAGATTATTTCACCCAACTGTTTGTTAAATTCCATTGAATGAATAGGGAAAATCTTGCTAGCTCGGTTGGTAGTAACTCGAAAAGTTTTATTTGTTAAATCAAGTTGCTTTACTACATCTATTATATTTTCTGGTTCTGACTCTACCTTTGTAGCTATTGAAAGGCTGTGCAAACCAAAAACTTTGGTAAGTCTATTTACAATATTCTTCGTCTGCGATTCATCGAAGTCGCTAATCTCATATCTACCTGATAATCTTTTTAATGAAAAATCGTATTGAGACAAACTTTTTTTGATATTTCTTATAAGAGTGTCCTCAAAAAATTTTCGGTTATTACCCTTCAAAAAAACTTCGCCATATCGTAGCAATATAACTTTCATAATTTTCTCCATTAGTGTTTAATATTAGGAATTTCCTTATTCAATGCATCAAATACTCGATCAATTTCTTCCAAAGTATTAAATTCGGAAAAACTAAATCTAATATTTCCTTGCATTACAGGAATACTTTGTTTCATCTCGTTCAACACACGGTTGCCATTGACTTTGCTACTGCATGCTGAGCCTGTGCTTACATAAATATTGTACTTTTCTAAGCAGTGTAGCAATACTTCTCCACGAACTCCCAAGAATGATACGCTAAAAATATTTTTTAGCCCATTAATAGTAGAATTGATGTGATAATCTAAATTTGAAGTAGACAATTTATCACTAAAATATTGCCACAAAGCCTCAATATGAGCTCGCTTTGCCTCAAAATCTTGATACATCATCTCACTAGCCATTACAAACCCCATAATTCCAGGCACATTTTCTGTACCAGAGCGAAGTCCCATCTCTTGTCCTCCACCTAAAATATGTGGTTTTAGTACTAAACCGTGCTTTACATATAGACACGCTACTCCTTTGGGACCGTGTATTTTGTGAGATGACATAGTGTAGGCATCTACATTAGTATTAATAAGATTCAATTTTAATTTTCCAAAAGCCTGCACTCCATCTACATGTACAATAGCATCGGGCGCTATTGCTTTTATAATGCGTGAAATCTCTTTTATGTCATTTATTGCACCAGTTTCATTGCTAACATGAATGAAGGATACCAAGCCAACATTCTCATCAAGTTTTGCTACAAGGTCATCAATATTCATAGTGCCATCACTATTTAGATTCACCTTATTTACAATGTAGCCCTGCATTGCGAGATTTTTGGCTACTTCAAAGACTGAAGGGTGCTCACCTGCTGATACTAGTATTTTCTTATTTTTACGTGATAGACCGTTTAGGACTAAATTATTTGCCTCAGTTGCACTACCGG
>CALWKL010000072.1 GCA_944381255.1 uncultured Clostridia bacterium
GCTATACTTACCTCATTATTTTCTTTTGACAAGCGCTTATCCTCCGTTTTTTCTATTCTACAATTATAGGCTAAACCTAAAGTTTCTTGTAGATTTTTGTAGAAATTCATCTATTCTAGTGTACCACTTAAGCCCCCTTTTATCCAAACGATTTTTGCAATTTTTAATTTTATTTTATTGTAAATGCTGTACCTTATAAAAAGTATATTTTCTAATTAGTCCTTGATTGAACTAAAAGATAAACCCTTTTAATTAAAGTTTATTATTTAAAATTACCTAAAAATTCGCAAAACAAAAAGAGCCCTACAAGGCTCAAAATAAAATGTCTACTCAGTAGGAATCTCTATGCTTGATTGATACAAAATTTGGTAACTATTTACTGTGGTAGATACCACTTTATCCCCATCCAAAGTATCTATTTCTTCCGTATATTCTTTTAATTGTCCGTTCATAAAATCATAACCAAATTTTAGCCTAATATTGTCTTTACTAGCATAAATCATCACATATACACCCTTTTGTGTAACACGCTCTACATTATTCTCAAGGATATCTAGATATGCAAAATCTCCTTCTTTATTTATTGGCATTACAGATTGCAAATTCATCAAAATTGCCTCTCGCCAACTAGAGACCAACATCTCCTCATCTGCACCATTTTGGATAGACATATACATACCATTTTCGATAAAGTAGTACCTTTCATCTTCACTCAACACTTCAAGTGCATCATCTTCACCATTGACAACTTGCTTTTTGTAATGAGATTTTAACTCGGTATCTTTACCAACGACTACACTCTCAGTGATGGTGTGTGAAGAAAGAGTGCGTACACCATCTTCTACAGTATAAACTTTTTCGTCTTTAATCATTCCGAAATTGCCTAATTCATTAATTTCTTCGAAAGAGTGTACCCCTATATTTTGTACAGCATTTTTAACAGAATTACCTACCCAGTCAGCAGGGATATTTTTTTCTACAGCAAAAAAAATTACAACGCACAATATGACAAGCAACAAAAATACCGTGCTAATAATTGACCAAACTCTCATTAGTTTTACCTCTCTAATAACTATTTTATCATATTTACCTTACTACAGATATATATACAAGCAATAAATACAAAAAGTACCAGTCTATCTTTGTATTTTAATTAGAATCAATATAATATAACATTAAAACTTATCTACTGTCAATCAATTTCCTAGCAATGCAGTACTTCCTTTGCTTTTGAATTAAAAAATCTTTATTACATAAAAAATAAATTGTTTAAAATAAATCTATTATATAAAAATTTATCAAAAATAATTATTAAAATTGCTAATTTATCTAATCAATTTTTACTTTAAATAAAGTTATCAACGACAATTTTTGATTTAATTTTTAAAAATTTAATTAAAATATAGCTATATATTCAATTTTGTTTAAAATTTAATGTATTTAAACGAAAAAACGAACATTGAAAAACTCAAGGTTCGTTTTATATTTATTTGGTGCGGATGAGAGGACTCGAACCTCCACGGTTTCCCACTAGAACCTAAATCTAGCGTGTCTGCCAATTTCACCACATCCGCTTATTGTAAAATTAATTTTAGCACAAAAATAAGTACTTGTCAACTTTTTGATACAAATTTTGTCGCTTGCAAATTTTAAACTTGCTAGTACTAATTTTACAATTTTTAATTTTAATTTACTATATAAAATACAATATTTATCTTACTAATTACTAAAAAATTAAATTTACTTAGTGTACAAATTCTATAGCCTAACTATTAAAAAAGGACTTTATCCCTAAAGATTAGTCCTTTTAATTTAAATAAAATAATTTATTTTTTAATTTTTCGCATTAAAAAGAGAAGTATAAATATTATTTGCAAAGGTATACCGATTAAAAAGATTGGCCAAATTGTTATGGGCAAAGCTTGTACAAAAATCGCTATTAGTGTAGTCCACATACATGCAGAAAGAAAAGCAAAATAGCAATTAAACATATTCCACTTTTTAGTAAAATAGCACGCTATAGAGAGAGAAATAGGTACAGCCCAAACAAATAATTGATAAAAGTACCACCCTTGACTGAGTTGCAAATAAACAAAGCCCACTGTAGCAAGTGTAAATATACTAACTGCAAATAATAAAATTATACCTATTCTATACCAAATATTCAAGTTAGCATTACTTACTTCAATCTTTGTATTTTCGTGTATTAGCCACTCAAACTCGACCCCGTAATAATCGCAAATTTGCGATAACACTTCAATACTTGGCAGAGAGTCTCCCCTTTCCCAACGAGATACCGCTTTGTCTGAATAATTGAAAATTTTAGCAAATTCTTGCTGAGTTAGTTTCTTAGATTTGCGCAATAATACCAAATTACGACAAATATTCTCTTTTATATTTTCCATAGTTATATTATACCACAAAAAACACAAAAATTCAACAAAATGACGCATTCTATTTTAAGTAGAATTCATTTTTTAGTATATTTTTTATGGAATTAAAGTGTAGAAATATCTTTGCTAAATTCGTTTGATAAAATCAATGTATCAATTTATAATATATGCCAATGATAATCTTAGGAGTAATGATGAATTTTATAGAAATTTTGCTAATTATATTCGGCTCGTTATGGCTACTAGGGATTTTACTATATATTCCTAAATTCATAAGTTGGGGTATGGGCTTTAAGACTATGCCGAGACTATACAATAAAAACAAGTCTAGAATAGCGCTAATCATACCAGCAAAAGATGAGAGTGATACTATTGCTCCACTCTTTGATTCAATAAACGAACAGACATACGACCAAAATTATTTTGATACTTTCTTAGTTGTCGATACACAAGACCCCAGCGTTGAAGAACCGACTGTAGCAATCGCCAAGAATAAGTTAAAAAATTTGGAATACCTAATAGAGCCTATACAAAATTGCAAAGGTGAGGCTCTCAAAAATATGTTTGAATATTTACTTAAAAATCACAAAAATAAATATGATGCTTATATAATAGTAGATGCAGACAATATCCTAACTCCTACATTTGTAGAAGAAATGAACAACGCCTTGGTCTCTGGCGCCGATGTGATAATAGGTAAAAAATTAATTAAAAACTGGAAATCAAAAAATAAGAAAAATAGAAATCTAATAGCAAATATAAGCGCACTCACTTATACTGCCATTGACACCATGAGCAATAAATACCGAACATTAAAGGGCTATTCAATTTCAATTTGTGGTCAAGGTGTACTCTTGACTAATAAATTTATAAATCATTTCAATGGCTTCCCTTTCACAGGACTGACTGAAGATATTGAATTGAATATAGAAGCAATTTTAAATGACTTCCCTCAATATTATTACGAATACGCTCAATTATATTCTGAGGAACCCTTGACTCTTAAAGAATACAACAAGCGTCGCTATAGATGGCTAAAAGGCTATTTTCAGTGCATGGCAAAGTATCACAAAAAGCTGATGCAAAAAACATTTTGTAAAGAAAAAATCGAGTTAAAAAACTTTAACTTTATGTTTGCCTTGTATCCTGTGGGTATAATGTTTGTAACAATTATTGTCGCTTTCCTAACATTTTTAATTAGCGGTATAATACTATCCGCTATAGGCTCCCCTATAGCATATATGGCTTGGTGGTCTACCCTAGGCTCGTTGGGGCTTTGCTACATTATGCTTGCAATTTTCAGTTTTATTCAAGTAATAGAAGATT
>CALWKL010000073.1 GCA_944381255.1 uncultured Clostridia bacterium
CATAACTATGGTGGGGAGTTGAAAAATATTGTTACATTTAAAAACCAAAAGGGTGAAGATGTGGCAGTTCGATATGAAGAATTGGAAGGTGGATTAGATGAACTGTATATCGATGGACTTAAAGAAAAAGGAACTTATACCTTTACTGTTTCTCTGGTAGATAAAATAAATTACTGCTGGGAGGATGGGACTGTAGAGCCAGTAACATTTACAATTTGTATTGTGTAGCATCATAATCAAATAATCAAATTAAAAATCCCTTTGTCAAGCAAAGGGATTTTTTGTTTTTAATTTTTATTAGATAAAACATTTAAATAAATTTAATCAAGATATTGTATATCGTTTAAGTTTATATGCTTTTGTAGTTATACATCTTCCAATAGTTGCTTTTGTAAATATTATAATCATATAATTTTCCACAAATTGGTAAATTTGCTCTACATCACAATTTTAATATTTAATTCACTTGTCAAAATAGTAATAATATTTTGTAAAGGCTTATATCTCGCTACTATGCTTTACTATCTTTTATCTTTGCCACTTTTTAGATAAAAAATATCATAAAATATAAAAAGTAAATCTTTTAAGTCTATATTTTTGAAACTAATAGCAAAAGGAATTTTACATTATGTGTAGAGTTCTTTTTTTTTACCGTTTTAAAATGACTTAATCTTAGCTTATGCTTTTTTGTTTTAAAATTGTTTATTTGGGGTAAACTTTAACAAAAGTAGGTGAATTATGCGAAAAATAGTTATGAGTCTTGATAAGGTAAAGGAAGAAATTACAAAACTCAAAGGTCAAAATATTAAAATGCAAGTCAATAAAGGTAGGAAAAAAATTGTGCAATATGAGGGGGTCGTAGAAGATATTTACAAAAGCGTCTTCGTTGTGCGCGTAATTAATGAGAATATGGAAAAGCTAAGTTATAGCTTTAGTGATGTGCTTTGTGGTGATGTAAAAATTGCCATAAAAAAATAATTATAGTCATATTATCCTTGCAGTATCAATAAATTATATCAATAAGATTGGGGAGGATAATATGGCATTTGAATCATTAACTAAGGATTTAGTTATAAATTATTCAAAAAATTTAAAGGAAGAAAATATACCAGTTATGGTAAATGTTACCGCTGGCACAGGAGCAATCTCTCGAGTTATTTCGATAAGCGCTCGTGCTAGCGTTGAGTCTATCACAACTAATGTAGGTAGCGCTCAAATAGAAGGTAAAATTCGCTCTGATGTATTGGTAACAAATATCGATGGTAGTTTCGAAAGTTTAAGTGGTACCACTAATTTTAGTTTGCCTATAATTAATCAAGATATATTAGCCACTAGTCAAATGCTAGGTAGTGCTACGGCTACTAATTTATCTAATATACAGGCTTCAGAAAATATGGTTAGCTTTACAGTAAATGTAATGGCTCAGCCAGTTTTAATAGTAGCAGAAAAATCAAAAGTTTTGGAAAATGTCAGTACATTAGCAGAGCAAAAACGAGATACAATTGTATATAATGATATAATATCTGCTTCGTCTCAAGATTTTGATTTGAATGTGGAATTAGATTTGCCTAATTCTATATCAAAAATATTAAGTATCGAGTCTCAATGTGTATTAAAAAATGCAGATGCTGGTAATGATTTGATTTCGCTAAGTGGTGAAATTTATTGTAATATGATTTACTTAACTGCAGATGATGAGCCAAAGTTAAAAAATCATAGATATATGCAGGAATTTACTCATGAATTACTTGCTAATGGAGTAGTTTCTACTGATAACGTATCCGCAACTATACAAAATTTAGATTCTAACTTTGAATTAACAGGAGAAATAAATAGCACTAAGGGTACAGTTATTTTTTCAAACAAGTTAAAGGCTAACCTAATAGTCAGTCAATCAAAATCTGAAGAAGTTGTGGTAGATGCTTTTTGTCCTACTTATATGCTTACTAATGCTTATAATAGTGTTACACAGCAAAGTATATACAATGAATTTTTTACTGAAAAAATTGATGGTAATATTAGTCTAGGAGAAGATTCACCTCGTATTGATAAAGTATTAGCAGTTGGAGAAGGTAGTGTCGTCGCTACCGAATATGTATCAAAAGAGGGTGTACTTTCTGTAAAAGGTAAACTTCTTTGCGATGTTGTGTACAAACTCGATACAGATGAAGGTGATATCGAATCTGTGCTAGCTGAAGTTCCTTTTGACCTAAATCTCAAAAGTGAATCACTTACAGAGAAAAGTGAGATATCTGTTGATATTAAGACTCGAGACATAGATGCTCGTAATAAAAGGTCAAAAGAAATTGATTTGTTAGCAGAACTATCTATTTCAGTTACAGTTATGAATAATTCTACTGATGCAGTGCTGTGTGACGTTGCTTTGGGTGAAAAAAGACAGCAAAATTCTGCTCCCTTTGGATATTATATTATACCTGAGGCAGATACTTTATGGGAGGCTAGCAAAATGCTATTGGTATCAGGAGAGTTGATAATGGCACAAAATCCTGATTTGCAATTTCCGATTACTTCACCACAAAAAATCATAGTGTACAAGCAAAAAGTGCTTGATTAAGCAGTAATTTTGCATAGTATTGTGCATAGTATATGCATAATACATATGCATAGTATTATAAAAACCTAGTAAAATCTAGGTTTTTTCGTATTTATGTTTAATAAAAATAATAATGGCAAAAATTGCTTTAGAGGTGAAATTATGAATTTAAAGCAGTTATTGTGTATAGGACTAACATTTGGTATTTTAATTTTGGGAATTTTCCTTGTTCCTGCTCAAGCTTCTTCGAGCGAATTGAGTAGCAGTAGTTTTTTGCGTATACATATTAGAGCAAACAGTAATGAAGAAATAGACCAACAGGTAAAATACATAGTAAAAGACGAAGTGGTTGATTATCTTACGCCACTCCTAGCAAATGCCGACTCTAAGTCAAAGGCTATGGATATAGTAAATCAAAATTTGTCAGAAATTTCTCAAATTGCAAGTTTAGTTTTGGATAGGGAGGGCTATAATTATGATGCGAAAGCAAAATTGACGAGCGAATATTTCCCACTACGATGCTATGATAATGTCGTACTTGAAAGTGGTGAATATGATAGTTTGATACTCGAATTGGGGACTGGTACTGGCAATAACTGGTGGTGTGTAGTATATCCTCCTTTATGTTTTGTGGCAACTAATCCTGATAATTCAAAGGATATAACTTATCGCTCTAAGATTTTGGACATTATAAATAATTTTTTTGGGAGGTAAGTAATGAATAAAACTCTATTAAAAGGGTTGGCTCTAGGGTGTTGCCTTTTTGCTATTGTGGGTATCGGTGTGCTAGGTCTGTATATACCTACTATGCAAATTTATACTGAAGATACCATTTCGACTGGCTTGACTACAACGCAAA
>CALWKL010000074.1 GCA_944381255.1 uncultured Clostridia bacterium
GGTATTAGCAGCCGTTTCCAGCTGTTGTCCCCCTGTATAGGGCAGGTTACTCACGCGTTACTCACCCGTTCGCCACTAGGTATATTGCTATACCCCGTACGACTTGCATGTATTAAGCACGCCGCCAGCGTTCGTCCTGAGCCAGGATCAAACTCTAATGTTTAATTATGACTCAAAACCAAACTACTTGCGTAATTTGAGATTTTGATTAATTGTTAATTTAATTGTACATATTTGTACAGAAATTGACAAGAACTCAAAAAACCTTATTTATCTTGTAAACTATTCAATTTTCAAAGTGCTTGTCAAACACGTGTCTCACGTGATGACGGTGTCCATTATATCAGCATAAGTGGATAATGTCAACAACTTTTTTCAAAGTTTTTTAAAAAATTTATAAAAAAATGCCTTTTTTGACGCTTTTTGGAGGGGTACCTTGTAAACCTACCCGTGTGTTTGTTAAATTTACTGCTTTTTGGGCTACAAAAATTTGCTAATTCCCTCCTATTTCAACTCCAACATACACCCTTTCTCCCTTACATTTTATTATAATAAAGCAATATATATTGTAAAAAATGATTGACTAATGAAGTATAAAAGTGTTACCTTTATAAAAATCGATTTACCTAATATTTACTTAAAAAGCTTTAAAGGAGAAATGTATGAAAATAGCAAAATCATGGTATGAACTTCTAAAGACAGAATTTGACAAGCCATATTACAAAGATTTACAAGCATTTCTAAATGATGAGTATAGCCATTATACTATATATCCTGAACCTGATAATGTATTTAATGCGCTCAATCTAGTGCCATACAACAAAGTATCCGTAGTTATAATCGGTCAAGACCCATATCACGAGCCAAAACAAGCACATGGGCTATCATTTTCGGTACAAAAAGGCGTAGATATTCCACCATCTCTACAAAATATATTTAAAGAAATACATAATGACCTCGGTTATCCTATTCCAAAATCTGGAGACTTGACTCAATGGGCAAAGCAAGGGGTGTTGCTATTAAATTCAGTGCTAACTGTTCGAAAAGGCGTAGCCAACTCACACAAAGGCAAAGGCTGGGAGCAATTTACTTCTGCAATTATAGAAAAACTCAATGCTCGTACTGACCCAATAATATTTATGCTATGGGGTAATAATGCAAAAGCTATAGGAACAAACATAGACACAAAGAAGCACTTTATACTAACAGCACCTCACCCTAGCCCATTATCTGCGTACAATGGCTTCTTTGGTTGCAAGCATTTTAGCAAATGTAATGAGTTTTTAAGATATTTAAAGAAGCCAGAAATAGACTGGCATATTTATGAATAATTATATTGTGCTTTACTCATTTACAATTTTGCATTATAAAAAAATAAAATAAAGTGAAAAGTGAATATGAAAATAAAGCACCGATTAAGCCTAAAAGCTTTAATCGGTGCTTTATTATTTAAACTTATAAAAAATCATTTGGATCTGGCTCGGTATTTATTTGTCCTTTCCTTAAATACTTAAAGTATGTATACAAACCTGTTGCAAAAGCGATAACGGTAGCACCAGCTATAGCAAGTAATGAATAGCCGACATCAAAATTAGCCAACATACAAGTAATTATTACATTCATACAAAGTATGCCTACAGATTCCAACACGTTATTTAACCAAAATAATCTCAAATGCATCTCATGTGGGTACATACTGACAACCAAATCATATACATATAATTTGTAAATATCATATATAGAATAGATTATTAGAATTCCCAAGCAAACCAGTACAAGTTGAATTACAAAGTTATGTATAGCAAAAAGTGGAATAGCTAAGAGTAGTAGGCCAATAGTTAATAGTATCGGCAACAAATATGACAAATGATGCTTAAACTTTGAAATAATTTTTTCAGCACACAAATCAATTATTACCCTGACTCCACGGGCAACGAAAATAATAATTGATAAAGTCTCAATGATTACGCCTATCTCTTGAAGCGATATTTTTGCATAACTATTAGCTATATACCAGCCACCTTTGAATATAAGCATAAACACTAAAATTAAAATTGTAAACACAAAAAAATCTTTGCTCATTTTTACTTTAGAACGAGCAAGCACTTGAGTAGCGTTGTACTTACCCCCTGTCTCATCGCATACAAAAAATGAGAGTACAAAAGCGACTAGAGTCAAAGTAATACACAGTATCATAGGAATATAAGCATTGAGGTTAAATAGATACCCAGCCACCAAAGCTACCAATAGCGAAAGCCCAGCATACCCTGCTCTAGCACGTGCGTTGTATTTTACAAAATCCTTCTTTATCCCATATTTAGATAAGTTATTTTCCAAAATGATAGGATAAACGATAAAAAATTGATACGCTTTAAAATATAACACATTTGCAATAATGAAAAGTGCAAAACTATTGCCAAAAGTAAACAAGACTGCGCTAACCAACATCAATAAAGATGCAATCCTTAAAGATGAATTATTACCAATACGCGATATCAAATAAAGTAATGGCACAGTAGTAACGATATCCACTGCAGCAGCGATTAAATCTAGCATAAAAAATTGCTCATATGACAAACCTTTCACTTCAGTCAAAAAGGCAACATTTATGACCCAAAAGAAGAATAAATCGCAACCTATGGTATATAGTATTGGCCAAAGTCTAATATTTCTAGACAATTTAGTATGTATTTCGTCCATTTCTACCCCATTTTTTACAATTATACAAAATCGTAAAAAATTAGTCAAGCAAATAAAAACTCTGTCGATTGCTCAAAAATCAACAGAGTTTTTTATTAATTTTCTTTTTTCTTTCTTAAAATATCGCCTGGATTTAAGTTGAATGGACATTTTAGGCGTAATTTTTGCTGTACTAGCAAGGCATCATCTACCCGAATACCTTCATCATTGTACATTTCTTCGACTACAAAAGTCTTGTTAAAAGTGTCAGTAGGAGACAAAATTTCCAAAGTATCCCCTACTTTAAACCTATTACGCATTTCTATTTCGGCAAAACCCTGTCCATCAGTCTTGCTTAATACACTCGCAATATAGTCATATGTAGATATTGGCAAACTACTCCCAGAATATTCTGCATCGCCCTCGCCTAAGAAGAAGCCTGTAGTAAATCTACGATGACTACATTTCTCTAATTCCACAATTCTATTAGGGTCGCGTACAAAATGCTGTGGGTCTCGTAACAAATCATCTAAAGCACGACGGTAAGTATTGACAACATTTGCAACATAATATGGCGACTTCATACGGCCTTCTATTTTAAAACTTATGACACCAGCATCTATAAGTTTGTCTAGATAGTTTACCATACACAAATCTTTGCTATTTAATATATATGTGCTACGCTCATCTTGTTGAATTTGGTATTTCTCCTCACTTCCTTTGTCAGCACGAGATTTTTCTGTTATATAGTACTCCCAACGACAAGCCTGTACACACGCACCTCTATTACTATCTCTACCAGTGAGGTAATTACTAAGTAAGCACCTACCACTATAACTTATACACATAGCACCGTGTACAAATGCCTCTAACTCAACCTCATCAGGCAGGAACTCTCTAATCTCTTTGATTTCTTCTATGCTTAACTCACGAGCTAGAATTATACGTTTTGCCCCAGCATCAGCCCAAAACTTAGCTGCATATTTATTACTAGCGCAAGCCTGAGTAGACAAGTGTATAGGCAAATTAGGTGCGACCTCTCTACACAGACTCATCACTCCTGCATCAGAAATTATTACAGCATCAGCACCGATTTTTTCTAGATAAACAAAATAATCACCTAAGCCTTCAAAGTCGCTATTGTGGGCTTGAATATTAACGGTAATATAAGCTTTTCTACCTAGACTATGAGCATACTCAATATACTGCTTTAACTCATCATCTGCAAAATTCTCGCTAAAAGCTCTCAATCCCCACTTCTTACCTGCAAAATAGCAAGCATCTGCTCCAAAATAAAAGGCAGTCTTTAGTTTTTCAATATCGCCAGCAGGCGCTAAAATTTCATATTTTTTCATTTTTACCTCTTGTATTGCACAACGCTAAGTCCATCACCAGTATGAAGGACTTGAGTAGACAAACTTGGATTGCTCTCTAATTTTTCCAAAAAATCCTCTAACAGTCGTGCTGTCCTAACAAATCTAGGTTCGCTAATGGGCGCACCATCACGCACCATACCACGAAAAAGCACATTATCCGACACCCATATGCCATCTTTACTGAGTAATGGTAAAATCATATCAATCATATCGACATACTGGGTCTTGGGACCATCTAAAAAAATCAAATCATATTCTCTACCCAAAAGAGTAGGCAAAGTCTTGATACAATCACCCTCAATAATCTCAACTCTAGGGCTAAATCCCAGAGCGGAAAAGGTCTCTACTGCTCTCAAAATATTAGGCTTACTAACCTCCAAGCAAGTGATATTTGCATCACAGCTATCCAACATACACGATGCAGAGAAGCCTATTGCCATACCTATCTCTAGAATATTTTTGGGTTGTTTGGTCTTACATAAATTGCATAGATATTCTCTAGTATTTGGTAAAACCACAGGAATTTTATATTCTCTAGCGTATTTTTCTAAATTAGTCAAATACTCGTTCATTGACTTATAGCTCCATAATAATAGGAATAATCATTGGTTTGCGTTTTGTACGCCTGAAGAATAAGTTTGTCAATACTCGACGAACTATTGCTTTCATTTCTTGCCAATCAATCTTTTCGGCACCAGTAGACTTCAACGCTTCCAATGTTGCTTGTCTAGCCTCTTTTATGATTTCACCCATCTCATTAGGATAGATAAATCCACGAGGGATAAGTTCAGGCCCAGCCATTACCTCTCCTGTCCTACCGTTGACACTAAGTACTACTACACAGATACCATCTTCGGCAAGTTGCAATCTATCTTTTACTACCGAATTATCAATGTCGCAAATAGTTTTGCCGTCTACTAGTTTTTCACCAGAACGCACATCAGGTAACTCAAACATAGCATTTGGGGTAACTTCTACCACTGAGCCAACGTGTGGGACAATAATATTTTGTTGTTTCATTCCCATTTTTATGGCAAATTGCTCATGATACTTAAGGTGCTTTACCTCTCCATGCATAGGCATAAAGAATTTTGGCTTTACGAGCTTGTGAATTATCATAAATTCTGTTTGACAAGCATGTCCTGAAGCGTGCACATCGCTAAGGTCATCATAAATAACATTAGCCCCCTTAGCGATTAGCTCGTTAATCATATTTGTAACTGATTTTTCATTGCCTGGTACTGGTGATGATGAGAAAATAACTGTGTCATTTGTACCTATCATGATACCAGGAATTTCGCCATTTATCATACGGTCTATTGCGGTATGCTCTTGACCTTGGCTACCTGTACCCAAAATCATTATTTCATGGTCTTTGTATTTTGACGCTTTCTCAATATCTATGATTTGATTGTGGTCAAACTTGATTTCACCAATTTTCATTGCTAGTTCCATATTATTTATCATACTACGACCAGCAAACGCAACTTTTCTATTGTACTTCTTGGCTAAATCCATAATTTGTTGCACTCTGTGCACATTTGATGCAAAAGATGTAATAATAATACGCCTATCCTTTGCTTCTTCAAAAATCTCTGCAAGAGTAGCACCTACCACGCTTTCACTCATGGTCATACCAGGGCGCTCAATATTGGTACTTTCGCACATCATCAAAAGCACACCCTTGCGCCCTAACTCACCGATACGGCTAAGGTTGGTCGTCTCGCCTGCTATTGGGGTAAAATCAATCTTGAAGTCGCCTGATACAAATACTACTCCTACAGGGGTAGTGATAGCCAAAGCGAAGGCTCCTGGTATAGAGTGATTTACATGTATAAACTCTACCAAAAAGCAACCAATCTTAACTACATTACCTGGATTTACAGCCACACCCTTCATCTTTATACGAGGGAACTCTCGTAGTTTGTTTTCAATGAATGCAATGCTTAGTTTACTAGCATACACAGGAGCTTTTACATCGTCTAAGAAATATGGCAGACTACCTATATGGTCCTCGTGCGCGTGAGTAATACAAATACCTTTTATCATATCACGATGAGCCTTTAGCCAAGACATATCTGGTATTACTAGGTCAACACCCGGCATATCAGGTTCAGCAAACCCTACACCACAGTCGATGACTAGTATTTCATCGCCAAAGCGCAGTGCAGTGATATTGTCTCCTACTTTACCTACTCCACCGAAAAACATTACTTCTAAACCTTTGCCACTTCTAGCCTTTGGTTTGACTTGATGATAGCCTTGACCTTGCTTGCGAGGTTT
Source organism: uncultured Clostridia bacterium (assembly GCA_944381255.1). GTDB lineage: Bacteria > Bacillota > Clostridia > Christensenellales > UBA1242 > UBA7867. The sequence continues at coordinate 6,339 of CALWKL010000074.1, forward strand.
TGACTTAATAGTTGCATCGCCTACATTTGCCTTATCCTTTTGCTTATCTACATCTCGAGCAACATATTCACGGCGAGACCTCTTGTTAAATATTTTTTTTGTAATCGTAGCCTCTGGCATTGCAGAGGCGCTCTGTTCTAGTGCAACTTTATTTTCTGTCGCATCAAATTGTTGATTTTCATTCAATTTCAAATTTTCTCCTTATATTTATTCAAAGCAAAATGCTTGTTTATCAAATTACATATTTTAATGAGTATACATTTTCCCACTCTTCTCTTTTCCTTGGGGTAATGATTTGACCGTTGTCTATATAGTATTTTAGACCATTGATATTGAAATACAATACCATACTAAGAGCGCTGTTGAATAGCACGCAAGCAGGTATAGATATAATCAATCCCACTGAAGCAGTTAGACTAATAGCAGCAATAGTAATAGCCACCATACATATAGCAAGGATAAAGTAAGTAGCAAAAATTTTACCAAAGTTTTTAAAAGAAGCGCGAGTACTCTCTCTCAATGCGTCCCACACCCCAATATTACGGACTACCACACAAGGCACCCAAGCACAAAAAATAGCATTACGAAGTGCATACAACACAGTAAATACAAGTATTACTACAAAAGGCGCAAAGGTAACTAGCCAGAAATTACCTGTAAAATATAGCATCAAAGAGCATGCTACTGCCACACATATGATTATATTACAAGGCAATACTACTAAAATTTTTGCTAATTGCAACTTGACAGACTGAACTAAATTTTTGATAAAGCAATTACTAAACCCTAATTTCGAATTACTGCCCATATATCCATACAAACAATCAGCCAATGCCATCTCACTAAGTGCTAAGATAAAGCTACCAAGCACGCATACCAATATAAAGAATAGGACTAAGATAGGCAAAATATTCTGCCAGTTAGCAAATATTATATCTATTATTTGTTGAAAAATTTCCGCCAAAGATTCAAAAATATGATTCACATTGCCGACCAAATTTTCGGTAAGCAAGGTATAAATCTTATCGAATACTCCAGCCTCTACAAGATTACTGATAAAAGGGTAACATACAGCAAAGCACACTCCACCTATTACCAGACCACATACGATAAAATAAGCCAAAATTCGCCAAATCAAACCGCTATTACGGAAAAACAACTTCGTTGTATCTGTTGTAATCATACTACCTCCTATTTCCTTTGATAATATTTTAACTTGTCTTTACGCGCCAAATGATTGTTTTCAAAAAATAGCACCATACTATTCACACAGACCATAGGTATAAAAATTATACAAGACAGCACATTACCAATCAGCGGCAAATTAATCGCTGTAAAAATTTGCATCAACACAAAGCATGTACCCAAGGTAAGCACTTCTATAAAAAAGAGTTGTGCAGATTTTGCAGACATTGCTCGTACACCGTTACCCAACCCCACTAGCATAGGAGAACCCTCTAGCATAGTCTCTACAGTGGCATATCCAAATAAGGTAAATCCTCGTCCATATAGCACCATTAATCCCAATACTACAATATAATTAAAAATGTTACAAAATATCGAACCGACACCATTATTTGCTCCCAAGAAGTGCACAAAATACATAAGTAACATTGCGATTACATTCAAAATAAATACTTGAATAAATAAGATAATCGTAGTTTTGAATACACCCAAAACGTTGTTATTTAGACTAAATGAACTTTTTAGTGAGACGGTACCCATTCTAAAGTGATTCTCAATAAACCCAAGCATCAGGCTAACAAAAATCACAAATATTATTAAACCTATAACAAAATAAAGTATTGACCACCAAGTATACTGAAATACTGCTGAAAAGAAGTCTGCAAAAGTTAGCAAAGTCAAATTGTGATATTCAAATACAAATTCATACATTCCAAACGGATCAAAAAACAATCCTAAGAACAATGCTGGAACTATAGTAAATACAAATAGATACAAAAAATACTTAAAATAATAGTTCAACACATCTTTTACATATTCCATATTAACCTCAAAAAAGTCAAAGATTGAAAATTAGCCTCTATACTAGAGCTTGATTTTGTGCAAAAACTGCACAGATATAAACTTATAAATTAAATTACTGTACCAAAAACAATCAATCTAAAACACAAAATGTGCTAATCAACCACTATTCTTTTTTCATTATAACACACATTTTTTTATATTTCAAGTAAAACTAAAAAATTGTTTTGTTTAATTTCGGCGAATTAAGCAAAATACACATAAAAACAAAAGGTCGAAACACTCGACCTCGTATCCTATTTGTTATTAAGATAAAAATCTGCAACAGTATTTTGCAATTCCATATGATAAAATCTTACACTCTTAACCGAACGCAACATATTGTTTAGGCTAATAAGTAATGCATTAAAGATACGGAAATTTTGCATTGCTGTAGCCTCAAACATTGCGTTGAGAGTGATATTTAAGTCAGCGAGCTTATCCTTCTTTATTTTACTATCCAAAGCAATGGTCTCTTTTATCTGT
>CALWKL010000075.1 GCA_944381255.1 uncultured Clostridia bacterium
ATTTCAAACGAGTTAAAGTCTATAAATCGACCATTACCTCTTAAAGATACTATACCTGTAATACGCATTTTCCTGATAAATTCATCTACAGCTTCACCTGTAATTTGGTTAAGTTTGAATCTGTTGCGTTGATTATCGGTAGCACCAAGAAGGCCTAAACATATCTCATAAACAACCTCGTCACCATAAGTAAATCTATATCGTCTGCGTAATTCTTTTATTTTCCTATATAAAGCTATTGCATCACGATTAGGCCAACATATAATCAATGAAAGTTCACTACGAAAAATACCTGCATCGTTCTCTTCGGGATCGTCTTTTAAAAGCTTTATAACCTGGAGAAGTAAAACAAGCGGAGAGTTGTCGTTTGCATTTTTTCTAAATGGATTATTGGTTTGATACTTCATCAAAGAATTCAGAAAAACATTTTTAATTTTTTCATCATTGATTGGATTTTCATTATGAGCATCAAGCAACATATGCCCAGCAATAGATATTTCTATCGGTTCACCCATTTTATAATACACAAAACCAAACTCCATTGAAAGCTTGTACCAAGTGTCAAATCTCGAGGGCCATCCTTTATCAAATCCAGCTTCTTTGTGATTTTGAGGACTATTTTGCATAATTTCGTCAACCTCATTATCACTAAAGTCACGCTCTTCGTTTAAAATCATTTTTAATCTTGGATTTTTTGAAATATACACTGGTCTATACAATTTGCGTTTAATTAATAATTTAGCAACAGCAAATATAATCTCATTAGTAAGTCTTTGCCCTTCATAAGGCGAAATACATTTGAGGAAATCGGCAATACGAGCAGGATTTCGCATAGTAGTAGAAAAAGATAATGGTTTGTATTCTGCAGCACGCTCTCTTGGCATAAACAAATCTCCTTAGTAGTTTTTCACAAGGACTTCATAAGTATCCTTTTCGGTATTGTCATTAAAACTAATGTAGTTACTTTTGATTCTAACAATATTATATTTTTGTGCCCATTCATTGAAAGTTCCATTATATCTTTTTCTATGCCATAACACGTTAGAAACAGCAAAGCGAATTTTTCTTGAGTTAAGTTCATCAAGATAATCTATCAAACGCATTTCACTATCTTCATTCCAAAGCTTATTGTATTCGCTAAAAGTGATTAAATATGGTGGGTCCAAATACACCATATCATTCGGTGTTGGCTGAACCTTTTCAATGAAGTCTTGAAAGTCCATATTAAATAATTCAATATTTTTGTCACTCACATAATCAAAATATGAATTAAGTGCGTTTACAACATTTTTGTTAAAATCAACATTGCCAACAGGCAAATTAAAATCTCCTTTTGAATTAAATCTAAGCATTCGGTTGAATCCATATATAAGCAGCATATACAAAAGCATCATATCATCTTTATTGTCATTGAAATCACTTCTCATTTTGTAATATGCTTCTTTGTTGTATTTTGCAAAATATGTTTTTACAAATTCCTTACGATATTCTTTTGGAACATCTTTGCCAAGAAAAGTTGCCGAAAGCTTATACTTATCAATATCAAACTTTAGTTCATCCCAAAACGCATCTTGATTATTACTAAATGAAATTAAGAATTCGTGCAACTTAATCATATAAGTATCAATATCATTTAATAAGTATTTTTTTGCATTAGTGTTAAGAAATACACTTCCGCCACCGCAAAAAGGTTCGATAAATCTATCAATATCTTTCGGAAAATTATCTTTTAATTGTGGAACTAATTTAAATTTATCTCCAACATAAAAGAAAGGAGAACGTCTGCAAACACTTGCATCAGTCATTTTGTCCACCTACTTTCGTTATAAAAACTAATTCTTTGTGGTTTGGTAATTCCGTTTTGCCAGCATTAAAATACTGATGATCTTTTTCAAATATTGAAACACTCCCTCTACTTTCTAAAATACTTCGGATATCATCGAGCGTAATTTTATTTTTTGACGAGCTACTTTTCGAATTATATGTATTATTATACGAGACAACAATATATTTACAGTTCAAAGAATTTATCAATTCTTCAAAAGTTTTTGTTGCAGAATTTCTGCAATATTCGCTCATATTCTCAGCTTTGGGTTTACGTGCGGTTCCAAACAACTCGGGTTTTTCCCATTTAGTGATATTTTCAAGAATATGATAAAATCTACTGTACTGTCTTGAATTGTAAGGTGGATCAATATAAACAATATCACAACTAATTTTTTTTGCTAATTCATTAGCGTCCAATCTAGAAATGTGTACTTTTTTATTTTCAAAATTATATGGTGTTATTAAATCAAAAACAAATGCATCGCTAATCATCTTTCCTTTAATGTATGCATCGTAATGGCCAACAGTATTAGCTGCCCTATCTAAAGAATACAGCAGTGAAGCAAGCAATATATTTTTTTCTTTTTCATTTAAGTCATTATTATTTTCTATTTGCTCTCTAATAAAACCTATACAGAGTGCATCATTATAAGAAAAAAATTTGTTTCCAAAATTTATTGATACATAGTTTTCGGGAATTTCTGTTGGCTGTATTTTTGAAAATTCTTTTTTTAAATCATTTAGTTTTTTGTAATCAAAATTAGATTGTTCAAAAAACGCTTTATATATTACTTCGTTTGAATATAGAAAATCATTTATATAAATTTCGTCTACATTATCTATCATTTGTTTACTTATTATTGCAGTACCTGCAAATAAATCACAAAATGAATTTCCTTCACAATTTTTAGCTATTAAATCTGAAATCCATTCCGATAATTTATATTTGCTTCCAGTATATCTTCTGTTCCAAATCTGATATGGCATACCATTGTTTCCTTCCTAGTTTTCTGCTTTTAACAACAATTTATATAAATCAGTTGTCATCAGAAGTTAATTCCATAATATCTTCTATTCGGCAGTCAAGGGCAGTGCAAATTCTTACCAATACGTCAACAGTAACATTTTCATTTTTACCAAGTTTTGCAATAAGAGAATTGCTTATACCAGCTGCTTCTCCGAGTTCTTTCTTTTTCATATTTTTATCTATCAGAAGTTTCCATAGTTTATTATAACTAACAGCCATACTGCACCTCATAAACATAATTAAATAGGATTTTAAGCTAATTTAGTATATCATATTTTTTTAAGCAATGCAATAACTAATTACACGAAAATGGAATTTAATACAGATAACGTCACTTATTTACTCGAAAGCAAAACCAAAAAAATACCGAGTATAACTTACTTTAAAAGTTACACTCGGCGTGATTTTTAAGCGTAGATTAAATCTGAAATTACAACTTCAGTTGCACGATTATGGATATTATTCATCTTCTGCACCCACAGCATTTGATTTTCAGCTTTGAGCTTTTCCGTTACATTTTCTTGTTCAGCAAGTTGTTTTACCAGCCGGGAAAACATTTTCTCTGCCTGCTCATCAACATCGGCAAGGTAACTGTTCAGCTTGCAGGAAGTCAGCAGGCTGGTGTAAAAAGCTCTTTTATGCTCCTTAATATACCTCAAATGCCTTTGTCCCCAAATGCCTACTGGCTTCTGTTCTTCTTCGGGCAGTGAGAGGCAAGGGAGATAATAATCTCCCTGCAGCTCATACCACAAACCGTTCTGTTCGTCATAAATTCTCTTCATTGTGTGTTCCTACCTTTCATCTTTGTAATTTCTAAAGCGCTTCTCACGC
>CALWKL010000076.1 GCA_944381255.1 uncultured Clostridia bacterium
TAGGCCTACATCGTGAAGCGTTTGAATTTTGCTTTTTATCAAAGGTAAATTTTCAAAAAATTCCAAGGCATCATCAACTGTCATATTAAGGACATCATATATATTTTTACCTTTATATTTTACTTCGAGTGTTTCTCTATTGTAGCGTTTCCCTTTACAATCTTCACATGGTACATAAATATCTGGCAAAAAGTACATTTCAATCTTTTTGATTCCATCACCACAACATGTTTCGCATCTTCCACCTGGTACATTGAAGCTAAACCTTCCAGGCAAATAGCCACGTTCCTTTGCATCAGGTGTACTTGCGAATAATTCTCTGATTAGATTGAATACTCCTGTATAAGTAGCTGGGTTAGAGCGAGGCATACGACCAATAGGACTTTGATCGATGGCTATTACTTTGTCAACATCTTGCAAGCCCTCAATCTTATCATATCTACCCTCTGCCATAGTACTATGATTTAATCTATTAGACAAAGCAGGATATAATATATCAGTTATCAAACTACTTTTTCCACTACCACTGACACCAGTAATAACGGTTAAAATGCCGAGAGGAAATTCTACAGTCAAGTTTTTTAGGTTATTCTCTTTGGCACCTATAACTCTAATTACGCCACCATTTGGCTTTCTCCTCGTTGTAGGTACTGCAATTTTACACTCACCACTCAAATATTTACCTGTAATGGACCTTGGATTAGCTGATATATCAGCTACACTACCACAAGCTACCAATTCCCCTCCATGCACACCAGCATATGGGCCAATATCCACAATATAATCAGCAGCTCGCATAGTATCCTCATCGTGCTCTACAACTATCAAAGTATTTCCTAAATCTCGCAGATGCTTCAATGTATCGATTAGTTTGTCATTATCCCTTTGATGTAATCCAATGCTAGGTTCATCTAGTATATAGATAACACCAGTCAATCCACTACCAATCTGAGTTGCAAGTCTTATTCTCTGAGACTCACCCCCACTCAAGCTTCCTGCTGACCTAGACAATGTAAGGTACTCAAGTCCGACATCTTTCAAAAATGATAAGCGCGCTTTAATTTCTTTTAAAATTGGTTCAGCAATTAACTGCTTTGACTTATCAAAGTGATGTTTATCAAAAAATTCAATAAGTTCACTTATACTCATATTGCTAATTGCAGTTATATTTTTATCAAAGACTCTTACACCTAGAGCTACTGGTTTTAATCTCTCTCCATGGCAAACTGCACAAGGTTGATCACACATATATTTAGATATTTCGCCTTTTACATATTCACTAGTCGTTTCATGATAGCGACGCTTTAAATTATTTATTACTCCTTCGTAAGAGCCACGTTTGTTTAGGCTGAAGTTTTTTGTATGATAGCTAAATTCTAGTTCTTCATTACAATTACCATACATAATAATGTCTTTTACCTCTTGAGGTAAATCTTGATAAGGAACGTCTAGTGAAAATTTATATTTATTTGACAAAGCCTCAAAATAACTTAGGCTAAATAGACTAGTGTCAATACCCCAACCAGTTACATTTATAGCCCCTTCACGTATAGATTTTGTAGGGTCTTTGACTACTAAATTGGGGTCAATTTCACTAGTAAAGCCCAGGCCATGACACTCTGGGCACGCACCAAATGGATTATTAAAACTAAATAACCTAGGAGTTATCTCCTCAAAGCTAATTCCACAATGTTGACATGCAAATTGATTAGAAAAAGCGAAATGCTCTGTAGGTGTAACGGCAATCACAAGTCCATTTGCTTGCTTAAGCGCTAGCTCGACAGATTCTGATAAGCGTTTATCTATATCATCTTTCATAACAATTCTATCTACTACGATAGATATTGAATGTTTTTTGTTCTTATCTAGTTTTATCTCTTCATCAAAAGTATAAATATTCCCATCTATATCTACTCTCACGAATCCACTTTTACGAATCCCATCTAGTACTTTGGTATGTTCACCTTTCTGTCCACGCACTACTGGGGCTAATATTAGCAATTTTTCGCCCAAAGGCACTTTAGCTTTTATCTGATCGACAATTTGATCTACACTCTGTTTGCTAATTTCTCTACCACATTTAGGACAATGAGGCACTCCGACTCTAGCAAATAGTAACCTTAGGTAATCATATATCTCAGTAATTGTACCAACGGTTGAACGAGGATTGTTGTTGGTAGTCTTTTGGTCAATACTAATTGCAGGGCTAAGTCCCTCAATTAAATCTACATCAGGCTTCTGCATTTGTCCCAAGAATTGCCTAGCATAACTAGATAACGATTCTACATACCTACGTTGACCTTCTGCATATATGGTATCAAACGCAAGGGTACTTTTACCACTACCACTTACCCCAGTAAAAACCACCATTTTGTTCCTTGGTATTTCTAGGTTAATATTCTTTAAGTTATTTTCTCTTGCACCTTTTATAATGATTTTATCCAACATTTACTTCCCCTCTCTTAGTAATTTTCGTAACTCATTAAGTTGTTCTCTCAATTCAATTGCTTTCTCAAATTCCAAATTTCTACTAGCCACTTGCATCAAGCCCTTTACCCTGTCAATCTCTGCTCGCAAATCTTTATTAGATAACTCTTCCTTTTTGTTTTCTATCTTTTTAGTAATTTCTAGAGTATTGCTGATATTTTTTATAATTGTCTTTGGCACAATATTATGCTCTTTGTTATAAGCCTGCTGAATTTTTCTTCTCTTCTCAGTTATCTCGATAGCACGCTTCATACTATCTGTATAATTATCTGCATACATTATGACTTTAGCTTCTGCATTTCTAGCAGCTCTACCAATTATCTGTATGAGCGAAGATTCACTACGCAAGAATCCCTCTTTGTCCGCATCTAATATTGCCACCAATTTAACTTCGGGCAAATCAAGTCCTTCACGTAATAAATTGATACCTACTATACAGTCAAATTCTCCAGCCCGAAGTCCATTGATGATATCTACTCTCTCCAATGTGTCTATTTCACTATGCAAGTATTTGACTTTAATCCCATGTTCTACAAAGAAAGTTGTCAAATCCTCTGCCATTCTCTTCGTTAGAGTGGTAACAAGCACTCTACCTTTTTCTTCCACAGTTCTAAAAATTTCTTGCATAAGGTCGTCAATTTGGCCACGAGTTTTGCGAACTTCAATTTCTGGGTCCAATAACCCTGTAGGCCTAATAATCTGTTCAACGACTTGGCCAGCATGCTCAAGTTCGTACTGCCCTGGAGTAGCAGACACACAAATCATTTGTCCAATTCTTGCATCGAATTCATCAAATTTTAGAGGTCTATTATCATAGGCAGCAGGCAATCTAAAACCATAATCAACTAAGTTATGCTTTCTAGCTAAATCACCATTGTACATTCCTCGAACCTGTGGAAGAGTTATATGCGATTCATCAATAAAAGTTATAAAATTTTTGGGGAAGTAATCTAATAGTACATAAGGAGCCTCCCCAGGGCTACGACCATCAAAATATCTTGAGTAGTTTTCAATACCGCTACAATATCCCATTTCTTTTATCATTTCTACATCATGAGCGACTCTTTCTCGTATTCGCTGTGCTTCAATAAGTTTGCCTTGCTCTATAAATTCCTGTTCACGAGTAATTGCATCTGCTTGAATTTGCTGTAAAGCCACATCAAGATTTTCATCAGAGACTCCAAAGTGTGTGGCTGGGAATAAGATAAAATGCTCTAATTCATTGATTTTATTTCCTGTAACTGGGTCAAACTCATATATCTTTTCTATCATATCACCAAAAAATTCAATACGAATAGCCACCTCGCTACTGTACGCAGGGAAAACATCTAATGTATCTCCTTTGAGTCTAAAACTAGAACGCGAAAAATCCATATCCCGCCTTTCATAGCGCATAGAAATAAGCTTTTGAATAACTTTTCGCATATCAACTTCTTGATTTGGACGCAAACTCAAACCCTGATTATAATAAGTTTCTGGATTACCTAAACCATATATACAAGAAACTGATGCAACCACAATAACATCACTACGCTCCAAAAGAGAACAAGTAGCACTATGGCGAAGTTTATCTATCTCATCGTTGATCGCCAAATCTTTCTCGATATAAGTATCACTACTTGGGATATACGCTTCAGGCTGATAATAATCATAGTATGACACAAAAAATTCTACCCTATTATGAGGGAAAAATTCTCTAAACTCATTACAAAGTTGTGCAGCCAAAGTTTTGTTATGCGCTAATACTAGAGCGGGACGATTGAGTTTTGCTATAACATTTGCCATGGTAAACGTCTTACCACTACCAGTTACCCCTAGTAGAACTTGCTCTCTTAACCCATCATTTATACCTTCAACCAATTTTTCAATTGCCTGTGGCTGATCACCCGTAGGTTTATATTTGGACACTAATTCGAAATCTTTTTTTACCATACTTCACCCTATTTATTAATGATTGCTTATTATAACACTTATTTATATTTTTTGCAATACTTCAAAATAATTAACAACAAATACCACTTTTTCAAAATTTTTAACAAAAAAGAAACTTAGTAAAAACTAAGCTTCTTTTTTTATATAAACTATTTTATGGAATTATTTGGTTTTCTTTTCTACAGTCTTAGACTTTGCAGACTTTGACTTGGTAGGTTTTACAAAGAAGAATATTACTACAGCTACAACAAGTAAAGCAATTACAATCATCACAGTACCCCAAACAGTACTTGAGTTTACTGTATTAGGACTATCACTCTTGATTACAATATTTTTAGTAATTGTTGTTGCTACGTTGCCTGCCTCATCGGTGATATCAAATGTTATTACATAAGTACCAGCTTCTGCAGCAGTAAAGATTACATTTTTCTTTTGATCATCTAATTCTGTCTCTACAGTGTTGCCGTTAACCTTTACTTGAATCTTAAGGTCATCAACCTTGCTCAAGTCAGTGTCATTAGCAAAAGTAATCTTGTCCAAAGCAATACTGAATGATTCTCCAACCTTGCTAGGTGAAGTAATAGCATCATTTGCTACTATAATTTCTGGAGCGAGTACATCTCCAACATGAATCCAGAATGTACGTGTAGCAGTATTACCTTTTACATTGTCAGCTACAGAGTATACAACCTTTATTTTACCCTCTTGAGTAACAGTGTATTCTAAGTTGTTAGCATCTGCATCAGCCAAGGTAAATGTCTTAAATGGAGTATTACTGTTTGCATAAGTCAATTCAACTTTCATAGAATCTTCATTGATTCCACCCAAATCGCTTATAGAATTGAACCAAGGCAATGTGTGAGTGTTGTCTTCTGAGTTGTCAGCAAATTCATAACTATCAATCACCTCAGAACCGATTTTTTCATTCTCAATTGTAAACTCTGGCTTAGTTGAATCAGTAGAATTAAATTTTACCAAAGAGCTTGCATTGTTAGTAAAGTCACATACGCCTTTGTCATCTTTTGCCCAAGCTTTGATATAAATGTCGCCTTCGCCACAAATTATATTACCATTAATTCCTGACCCGTCAAGTGTGCATGCACCGTATACTTGAATCAACAAAGAGTTGTTGGTCATAGCAGCAACATCATCTTCAGTAACTTCGCTTAAAACTTTGATTGAAGAGTTAGCAAAGTTTATAATTTGACCGTTCTTAGTAACAGTAATAAGGCTAGGAATATTTATTACAGCACCATATTCTTTGTTAGCAATTGATTCGATAGCTACAGAGTAACCTAATTCGAAATCAACTTCACAATCCAAAGAGAACACTGCCATATTTCTATTTTGGTCTGTTGCTACATATACGAATGTGTATTTACCTTCTTGAGTAGGCTCGTATGTTCTAGCATCAATAGTAGCAGTTCTTTCTGCAGACTGGTTACCATTAAAACTATCTACTTGCTTACCATCTTTCATAACATACATTACAAGAGAAATATTTGTAGCAGTATCAGAGAAGCTTACAGTAGGCAAATTAATAAGTTTACTACCATTGTCATAAGTAGCCTCAACTACATTATTAGACAATGTAGGTGCAACATCATCACTTGAGAAATCAAGCACGCTAACCAATATTTCACTTTGAGTAGAGTAGCCCAAGAAGTCAGTAGCCTTGAAATTAATAGTCATTGTGTTGACATTGTTCCAAGTAGAAACATCTACATCATTTGGCTTAACTACCTCAATAGAATAAGTGCCATCTTCATTCTTTGTAGCATCAAAAACTGTGTCGATACCATTAAACTTATATGTTACTTCTACATTGAGCCTAATGTCGTAGTTATCACTAACAGTAGGGCCATTGAATGTAAGAGTTGTGCCTTCATTTTTTAGTACTGCTGTAGTAGAAATGCTAGGCACACGCAAAGTTAAGTTTGCATCTTCCTCTGTAGGTAGAGCAGAAACTTTCTCTACTTCAAATGTAGCGTAGATAGACTTTTGAGTATTGGGAATTTCTTTGCCATCGTCATCTAAATATCTAGCTTGATAATAGATTTCGTAAGTACCCTCATCACTAAACTCGTACTTACCAATTTGGTTTGGCAAGTAAGTCTCAGCAACACCAGATACAGTGTGCTCTGCTTCTAGAGTACCTAATCTATTACCGTTCTTCCAAATGCTACGAGTAAGTTGAAGGTTGTCAAAACCATTCCAACCACCTTGAGCAAGGATAGCAGGGAACTCTCCTACTACACTTTTCTGACCGTCGACAATGTATAGCACGCTGTCAATAGCATACTCGGCAGATTGCTGTGCATCAAAATCAAAATCATCACTTGCTGTTGCGTCAGCATCGTACGCATCAACAACTTTTACCTCAATTGAATTTGATGAAAGTTTGATGTTATCACGAGCGACACTAGTCTCAACGGCATTGCCTGCAAAGTCAACAGTTTTGTAACTAAAGCGGTAGTTACCTACTTGCTTTGGAGTGTACTTAAAATCGGTAACTTCTACAGTGTTGCCATCAGGCTCACGTACAGTAACTACAGTGTAAACCTTGTCAGATACATCTGCATCACTAGCTTTTGCATTTACAACAGTTGGCTTAGGTAGAGATACCTCTACACCTACTTCAAGAGCCATACTCTCCAATTTGCTAGTCAAAGTGTCTGAATACTTTAACTCAACATCTTGAGTGTTTGTCATAACTCTAAAAGTCTGTCTGTTAGACAAATTATTACCATTCTCAGTGTAACTATATGTTACGATAAAGTCTCCACTGTCAGTTTCGGTAATAGTGTATTTTTGAAAACCGCCTTCTGACTCTAGAGTTTTCTTGCTACCTAGAGCATCTTCTAGAGTAATAGTGATTTTCTCACTTTCGGCTGCTACTTCTTGTCCATCAACTTCAATAGTAGCCTTTGGGAATACAATAGTGTCTCCACGATAAACCACAGTAGGAATAATCTGTGGTACATTTTCAGGCATTACAAGAGTAGCACCATTAGTTTTAATCTCTACTGTCACATTTCTAGTAGTGGTCTTTTGTGAAGTAGAAGAATTCTCTGCAGTATAAATAATCTCATATTTGTCAGGCTTGGTAGTTACCAAATAATAGCAACCATCTTGACCTAACTCCACCCTAGCAGTAAGGCGTGCAGAATTTTTAGCGGTAACTCCAACAGTACCTTTAGTAGCCTCAGCCTTAGGCAGTGCATAACCATCCAAAGTATCAGTGCCATTAGTAGAGAACTCAGTGGTATCACCAATATTGTAAGATGGTGTGTAATCTGTCAAACGAATCACAGGAGAAGACTCTCCTGATGCTCCGTAAGTAGCGCCCCCCACCAGCATAGGGCTCAAGAACCCAAATGACGCTGTAACCACCATAGCCAGCGACATAAGAGTCATCTTACCAAATAATTTCATTTATAGGTCTCCTTTCAATTAGTAACATTACGATTTTATATCATTTGCGCAGTTTTGTCAACAAATTAAGCATATATTCTTTGCGAAATTATTAAAAAAACTACAAAATGTTACAGGGGTAGTTTATTTCTTAAAAATACTTATATACTATACAAAAAAGTCTACTTTTGTCGAAAAAGAAAATCTCCTAAGAAGCCTTTTACTTCAAAGGAGATTTTCCTAAATTAATACTTATTAGCACTCATAAGAGCAACCACATTTGTTTTTCTTAAAGCAGCAGCAGAAGAAAATCAGTAAGATCAAAATGGTACAAATATCTAGTCCGCAGTTAAAAATTCCGCAATTCATCAAAACATATAGAATCACTAACCAAGTAAGCACATCACAACTTGAATTTTTACCACAGTTGCAGTTATCCATTCCGCCAAACAATTTGCTAAACATCTTTTGGACCTCCTATAGTTCTATTGTAATACAAGGGATTTTATCTAAAATTACATTATGTAAATTCTTTTGTATAGCTTTCTTTTGTATCTCGATTTATCTCTACACTGCCATTTTATTATAATATTTAAAAAAATGTTACATCTCTGCTACTATTTGACCTGAACTAGGCTCAATTGCCACAGCGCACCTATCCCCAACTTCGTTTACAAAACCGACATACCAAAAATAAACACCTAAGTTTTTATCTGTGCACACCACTTTGCAATAGCCCTCAAAAGATTGCTTTAAGTCATCGCTTAGCACCTTTAGTTTATCATACAGCGCCTCTATTCCTAGATCTAGAGCAGTACTATCAGAAATGGAAAAACTACAAGACAAGCATGTTAGTTTTGCTATTTCACTCTCGTTATTAATTATAATATAAACATATATTTCATCAGTAGTTCGTATAGATATGCCTATATCGCTAGCTAAAGTATGGTCAAAAGGACTTTCTTCAAAAACACCCTCATAGGTAGAATCATTTACCTCAACGGTATATTCTGCTCCATATGTTTCGACGCCATTTTGAGGAATGATAGTAAGCAAACTATATTCTACTAATTCTCCGTGGATACCATCGATTTTGTAGGGTTCCTCTCGTAGCCCACTACCCAGTGTTATAGCGAAATTTTCTGTTGACCCCGTAAAGAAACACAATTCACGCTCACTAATACTGTTTTTTGCAAATTCTTCTATTGTTACACCAGAACACCCTCCCAAAGCAAAGCAAATACAACAGACACAAGTAAATATCAAAAACTTTTTCATACTACTCCCCTTTTATAATTCTATTGTATTAATAAAAATGTGATAAAATGAAAAAAAATTGGCATTAGCCAATTTTTTCTATACAAAGTCAAATAACTCTAATCATCGATAAAAAAATTTTAAATAAAAATAACAAAATTTGTCTGATTTACTATTTCTCATCAATTATATTCATTCGACGAATATATTTACCACCAAGACAATTTGAATTTAAAAACGCTTTTACCATTCGCTTAGCACAAAAAGCTGAAGTAGTTCTCCCAGCCAAGACCAATACATTTGCATCATTATGCTGTCTTGCTAGAGTCGCTGATGCTACATTATGGCAAAGTGCTGCACGAATCGCAGGATTACGATTTGCACAAATGCTCATACCTATACCGCTACCACAAATTAAAATACCGCGATTATTAGTGCTTTGCTTTACTTCTGCCACTAATTTTTTGCAATATACAGGGAAATCTACACTTTGGGTAGAATCTGTGCCTAAATCGACAAATTCAATATGCTTACTAGAAAGGTATTTTACTAATTTTTGCTTAAGAGCATAACCGGCATGGTCACATGCTAAATACAACATATATTATCCTCCATTTAATAAAAAACCGCTTTTATTATTTTAGCGGTTTTTTATTTCTTTATTCTTGAGAATCAGTATTCAAAGTAGACTGTTGATTACTTGCCTTCTTTGCCCTACCTACAGTTTTACCCTTGTGGTCACTAGGAGCAACTACAATCTTGCGCACAGGTACAGGCTGAATGTTTTGTTTTGTGTTGCGTCTAGTAGGCACAGGAGCAATTTCATCACGCAAAGCAATACGCTTGGTAGATTTTTTGATAATCTCAGAATCATCTTTGCCACCGATGAGTGCTCTAGTATTTACAGGTTGCGCTTCTTTTGCTTTTATGTATGCAATAGAACCGTAAACCATTACAAAGATAAATAGTGCAGCACCGAATAGAATGATTATAATATTCCAGTCAAAATTCTTTTTGAATAATGCTTGAATCTTGACATCACCATTCAAAGACAAGTTGAGCTTTGAAGAAGTGCTAATGATTACATCATCTACCATCCAGCCCACAAAGGTACAGTTGTTAGCACTTACTGCTTCAAGAGTAACATTCTCTTTAAATTTACCAGAAGTATTTCCTATTACTGAACCTAGGCTAGAATCGTTTACATCACAATCTACTACATATATAGCCTCTAATACTGCTACTAAATTGACATCATTGTCTGGCATAGTAAACAGCAAAGTAGGATTGGTACTTATGACATTACCATTCTCTGTCCAATGAACGAATTGATAACCACTCTTAGCAGTAGCTTTGATAGTAACGCTATCTCCCACTACATATATACCATTTCCAGAAATACTGCATTGAGTATCATCTACCGTGATATTTACATTATGTACTCTTACAAACACAGCATATATAGTAGTTGGTGCGGTGATAGTAAAGGTATAATCTTCCTCGGTAGAAAGGATATCTCCAGAAGCATTACGCCAGTCTAAGAATAGGTAGCCTGTAGATGCTTCAGCAGAAATAGTTTTTCTCTCGCCGAATCTATTGGTAGTATCGAGCCCTGATACAGAACCTGCTTCACTAGATTTTGTCAAGCTATTTGACAAAGCGTTATACAAATAACTTTCTGTCATCACAGCAACTTCTGCCGGTCTAAATACCGCCTCAATAAGCATATCCTTACCATTAGCTAATACTACCAAGTACTGGTCAGTGGTCTGTGAGATACCATTGATTTGCCAATAAGCAAATGCATATTGCTGACTTCTACCATCTTTTGAAAAGTATTGGTCATTGATAGCTAACTCAATCTTTTTGCCATATTGAATGTCAATTGAAGAAATGCCAGGCATATATTGATATTCGACTTGGTCAACATAAATACTATACCAAGCATCACTACCATCATCACCAATTTGGCCGAAGGTCAAGGTTGATTGTTTGATAGTTAATACTACTACAACATATTGATTTTCATGAATATTAGCAAGGGTCAAAAATTTATTCTCATTATTCACTGTTTGCCCATTTAGTATCCATGCGCTAATTACAAACATTTCAGGAACATTTACGAATACTTGAGTAGTCTCACCGTAGAGATACTCACCTCCACCTACAAAGCAACTGCTGTCTGCAAAATAGTCATAAGTTTCACTATAAGAAAATGAAGTAGTAACTACAAAGGTTTGCTTGCTAACATTGATATTTATAAGAGTAGAACCAAGTATTGTAACACTGTATAGACCATTAACATTGTTTATAGCGTTATTATTTGCAACTACGCTATACAGCACAAAACCATCTTCTAAGTTTACACGGAATGTCAAAACATCACCATATTGGATAGTCAAAGGCTCTATTAATAAGTCAGTTCCGTCCAAATCTAAATCACTAGATACACGAGTTACCGTAGTAGTTGAATTACTGAAGTTTGAAATGTTTAGGTTTGTGGTTACAGTGTAATCTAACTTTTCAAAAACGGCATAAAAAGTAATATCCGAATTAATGCTTTCAAACTTTATAATACTATTACTTGATAACCAAGATACGCCACTTAAGCCTATTGACTGGTCGCTAGGATTACTAGGCAGACTATATTCTTGACCATTGATGCCCACTGTGTCAAAGAAGTAACCATTGTTAGCTACGATTTTTACATAAACAGGTTGACCAACTACATATTCTACTCCACTAAGTGCACTACCTGCTTCATCACAGAGGTAATATTGACCACCTTGAGTATCTAATTGATTGCCCTCATTATCTTCATTGGCTAAAGAAACTAGATAGGTCTTTTCCACAAACACTGCTCTAAAGTATATTGTCTGTCCGTCATTTAAGTCAGGCACTACAAAAGGAGTGGTGTCATCACGCGAATTTTCTATAGTTTGCCAACTACCATTTTCGACACTATTACCAGCATCTACGGCTTGCCATTCCCAAGTCTCAAACTTATAATTAGTGGCAATTTGGTCGGTATTTATTACCAAATAAATTGTTTGGTCGTAATTTACCGTACGAATAGTAGTGCTTGCATCATCAGCAGTCAATAATACCGCACCTGCTCCAGCACAATCTTCTCTATTTGATAGATATGAGACAGAGTATTCCTCTGGTGCCAAAGTTACGAAAGCATTTAGGCTAGTAGGAATATCTACCGTATTGACACTTCCTTCAAATGCATTTTTAATATAAGCAGATATATCAAATGATGCTTGCTGACTATTGGTCTCATCTTGAGTTACACCTGCACCACTCCAGCCACTTACCTTGTATCCATCGTTAGGAGTAGCCAAAAGTGTAACTTCATCGCCATACTTAGCGACAGTTCCTTCTTCACCTGCGATAAGTATTGAACTAGATTTTAAATAACTTGTATCATTTGGGGATAAAATGATATCATATGTTCTTTCAGTATATTGAGCAACTAGAAGCATATCATTATAAGGGAAAATAAATGTTTCACTCACATTACCAAGAGAAGGTGCAGCCTCGGTCTGTGTTGGGTTTTGATAACTAGTGTTTGCATAATCATAACGCATCCACTTTGAAAATTCATACTTAAAGAAGTCATCGCTTGCATTTTGAACAGTAGTACTGATAGTTACGCTATCATAGAATGTAACGAAGTAATCATCGCCACTTTTTAGAGCAAAGTCATCTAAGCTACAATCAAGGCTCTCACTCAAAATACTCTCCTGACCACCCTCGATGCGTGCATCAAAGCTTAAGCGAACTAGTTGCGGAGTAGATAGCAAGAAAGGCAAATAGTTATTGGTCTTGCTTGATTGTTGCCAAATTGAATTTGTACCTTCGCCTTCATCTTTGAGGGCTGGCAAATCACTATCTGTAGTACAATTTGCATCAAAACCTAAATTAGTAAGGAATGCACTATTTATATTACCAACTTTGGTAGATGTAGCACCTTGCTTGTTAGCACTCATCTCTAGGATACTAGCTCCTGGCAAGCAGTGATCCAAGAAGAAGTTTTTAGTCCTAATGAGTCCGGTGTTTATATTTGACCTATCACCTACTATGGCTCCACGGTCTACCGTGCTCCTATCCACATCTGCAGTAGTATCGATTACACTCGCATTGTAGCAAGATACTATAGGACGATTTTTGCCATCATCACTTGCTACACCAGCGATACCACCTACTGCACCACCTTCAGTATTTATGACCACATCGCTTGTCGCATTTTGTATAGATGCGCAGTAGCGATCTAGTTGAGAACTTGCTGGAGCATTGTAAGAATTTTCTACACTAGCATATTGGTCTAGACACCCAACCAAGCCACCTACATAGTTTGAGCCCTCGACATAACCAGTATTATAGCACTCACTGACTTTTACCAAGCCTGAGCCAATAGATGCATCACCCTCTGCTCGACCAATCAAACTACCGACATATGTAGCTTTGGTCTTGATAAGTGTATCTTTGAGTCCCAGCTTTTGGATAATAACTTGAGAGCCTGCATATTTTACATATCCAAATAGTCCTCGATATGTCTCTATTTCATCAGTCTGTGTACTAAGTCCTGAGGCAAAATAGCCTAAGTCTTGGTCAATGATAGTAAGCCCATATATAGAGTACCCTTGACCATTGAAGTTACCAGTAAAAGGACTCTCTCTAGTACCAATTGCTACCCAAAAAGGATACATAGACAAGTCTAAGTGAGCAGTCAATGCATATGATGCACTGGCATAAGCCTTACCATCGTTACGACTATCTGTCATAGCATTATTTACAAGGTAAGCCATCGCTCTTAGGTCATCTACAGATTTGATTTGGTAGACTCCTTCGACATACTCTAGCCTTGTATCAATATCGGTTGTATCTAGATTATCTTTATCTAGCGAAGTGAAATATTGACTAGGACTAGATTCTGCCACTGCTCTACGCATAACCTGTGAATTACTCAATCCACCAAAGAGTAGAAATGCACATATCACAGCAGAAAGCAAGCATATTGCCATTATGCCAAAATGTTTGCCCAATTGCCAATAATGTAATTTCATATTTTCCCCCTAATTTTTATTCCCCAAATATTTATTTTTTGATAGGAAACTTTATCTCAAGGTCAGCATTTTGCACATAACCCAAATACTCGGGAGCAAAACGCTTACCATTGATTTTGAAACCATCACCATGGAAGTCCGAGCCACCAGTTTTTAACAAATGCTGAGCATCACAGTAGTCTGACATCCATTTACACTCTGCTAGGCTAAATTTCTTGTGAATACATTCAAAACCATCTAGTATATCGAGTGCTGTTAGTTCCTTTACCAATCCCTTTACATTCTGTTCGCCATACACACGAAAAGCATGGGCAAAGATTGCATACCCGCCAGCCTCGTGAATTTTTTGGCAAACCTCCTCAATAGATGGAGTATCTTTTATCAATTCGTAGCAGTGAAATATTGCACCAGGCTTTACCACATGGTCTCGATAAAAATTATCTGTCCTCTCGATATTGTACTTTTTATACAATTTTTGATTCTCTGGATAATTTGCTAAATCGTGGAAAAAAGTCTTGTGAGCGGTACGATATACTGGGTCGAACTGCAAACCTTCGGTAAACTTAAATCCCAGTCTAGCACCTATTTCTTTTAGAGCATCTAATCTCTTTTCCTCTAGCGAAAACTGATATTCATAATTTAGCACAGGATACTGAGCCAATGTATCTAGGTCGAAATCATAAGCAAGCACCTCATATTTTTTACCTTTATAAGTACATGCTATTTCGCAACCATTGATTATCCTACCGCAGAATCCACCATTTCCTTTTAATTCACGCACTTCAAAATTTGATTCTAGATTATCGTGGTCGGTAAAGGCAATTACATCTAGACCTCTATTCTCTACGAAGCGCAACAATTCGGGAACAGAATACATTCCATCAGAATATTGCGTATGAATATGCAAATCTATTAACTGCCCATTTCTATACAATTTATTAAACATTGACTCTTTATCTCCTAATTTTTATTGGAAAACTTCCGAACTAAATACATTTGATTTTGCCAAGTCTTGTGCTAATTCAACAGTTACATTATTGCTTTCGCCTATTGTAATAGTAGTTTTGCCTCCATCAGCGCTTGTAGAGACATATACCGGTACGACAGCAGTAACTGTATATACTATTTCGTTATCACAGAATACTTTAGAAGTTTCATCTTTTGCTACCAAAAGAACTATATTAGCTAATCCACTGTTTTCTGGTGGAGTCAACACAATCAAAGCTCTCTCGGTGCCAGTATCTACCTCAGCATCTCTCAAATCTATATTTACAGCACGCAAATATGCGTAAGTTAATTCAAGAGTAAGTGTACTAAAGTTATCATTGACAGCAAATGTCCTACTCCATTGTGCTCCGATTGGAGCAATAGGGGTAGCACTGCTACTATCAGCCTTGACTGTCATAGTCCTGAGTTCGTGTTTTGTCGCATCGCCAGAAGTACCACCTCTAATGGTGTCATATCCAGAAACAGTAAGGGTGCTACCGACATTTACATAAATCATAGCATTGTTTGTAGGAGTAACCTGACTACCACCAATGTAATATGTATAAGTATTTCCATCTGTACCAAGCTCGGCCAAATTGTCCTCGACTCTTACTTCGTAACTACGCACTTCATAAGTAACATTTATCACTACATTATCAGTTAGTGTAAAGTTTACCGTACCTACGTGGTTTACCCATACAGTACCAGAATATTGTGGTGTTACAGACATATTTACTATTTCAATACTTGTTACTCTGTATCCCTGTCCAGGGCTTGCCACCAACCTATGACTATTATTAAGTATACCTTGTCCATTTACTACTTTATTTGTATTAGTGTCTGTAATGGTATAAGCCTTGTCATGAGCGATACTAATAGGTTCACCATTGATATCTTTACCTTTCCATATTTCGTTTACAGTAATAGTACGGACTATACCTATAAAGTTTGCCTTTACTACAAAATCATAACCATTGTATACCGCTGTAGCACCAATTTTAGAAAGCAATGCTGATACAGTCTGTTGTGAAGCAGAGCCTAATACTGAGAATACATCGAAGCTACCAGCACCTACATAACCAGTCCCTGGCCTATCTGCAGAATATATATCCACACCGTTGCCACCATTGTAAGATACATTTACGCTACGCAAGAAATATTTACCCTCTTCACAACTTACTGTTGTAGCAATCCTGCTATTAATTGTCAATCCAGTGTGTGAAGCAGGCTTAAAGGTAAATACCCCAGCAGTTGCCGGCACTCCCTCTAGATTTGCTGTAAAGCTGATATTAAACTTACTAGCTAATTGATAATTAATAGTATAAGTAGCAGCTGTAGTAACTACAAAGTGGAATCTAATTAGTCCTGCACTACCTACTGAAGTCTGAGTATTGCTAGCTGAAGAAAGGCTAAATGAAGCGAACTCATAGCCAGAGGCAAAGTTTGGCAAAATGAACAAGTAAATTGTACTACCATATGGCACTGCCAAAGCGCCACTATCTGCACTAATATTGGTGAGCGAACCATTGGTAGACAAAGTATATATTCCTGCTGAAGAATTAGTAACCCCAGCTACTTTCTCCTCAATAGTTACAGTTACAGGAGCAAGCTCGAAATATGCTCTCATAGTTAGATTTATAATACTATTGTTATTTGTTACAGTAGAAGGTATAGTAATGCTAACATTTTGAATATTCTCATATACACCAAGTTCTGTACCACCTGATGACAATTTCCAAGAATCAAACACATAGTAAGGACTATAAGTAACACTAGGTGTAGTAATATTATTAGAAATGGTAGCATCGTATCTCATCTCTATAGGAGAAGATGCAGTATTATTGTTAGCTGTTATAGTAGCACTTGGATTACTTACAGTTACAGTACTGGTGATTGCTGGTGGATTAGAGATAGCTGGCACACTATTTTTGTCCAAAGTCAGCAAATAGTACCTAGCAAATCTCATTTGTATTGAAAAAGTGTCTTTTGAAACGTATCCAGCAGAATGACCTATAGTAATAGTAAACGACTTGTTAGTACTGTCATTAGCTTCTACGAAAGAACCAGAACCAGAAGCACCCACTGAAATAGCTACGTCCCAAGATTGACCATTATTAATAGAACCAATCCAAGACTCGAATTTCCAGAAGTGTGAGGCAGACTCAGGTGTACCGATTTGTACACTTACAGTATCACCCTGTCTATACCACTCATTTTCAAAAGGTGTAGCTGAATATGTAATCTTTAATTCACTTTCGGCAGGAGTGAAACCACTAGAGAAACCATTGAATACTGAATTTATCCTAAAGCTATATAATTTTTCGAATACTGCTTCCAGATTATAAGAATCATCAAGCGTATTGAAAGTCAAAGTAAACTCTCTTACTGCACCGGTACCACTTGCGTTACCTGCACCCGCATATACGACATCACTAGATACTATCACACCACCGATAGATTCTGCAAAATAATTCCATGAATTCAATACATAATGGTTACTACCTGTAAACTGCGCTTGTGCCTTTACTGTTACAGTACCAGTAGCTGTAGCAGACCTTGTCAATGTAGCACTACTTGCGTAAGCGCCTCCATTAATAGAAACTTTATTTATAGAATCACTAGAACGAACATTTAGTGTAACTTCTTTTACAAATACCTTGAGCATAGGTAGATTGTCATTTAGTGCCGCACTAATAGTCCATGGAGAACCATTGAATGTCCAGCTAGATAGCGCAACAGGTTTTTGTATACCAGTGCTTAGCTTTGCTCCTTGAATATCGCTATATACTGCAGGAGCAATATTTGCAATATTTGCGTTACTTGTAGTGTTGTTTAACTGATTGTATACATTCTTGCCTGCATATTTACCTGAGGTAAGATTCTCTCCTACTATACCACCAGCATTTAAAGAAGCCGCACTTACAGCACCCACATTATAACAATTTGTTACTGTGGTACCACCATTAGAACCAATAATACCACCAACATTATTTACGCCAGCCACACCGTTTATATTGTAACAATTAGTAATTGTAGAGGTACTTGTACTTCTTCCGACAATTCCTCCTACATAGTCTCCACCAGAAATACCACTCTCGCTATAACATTGCTCAATAGTAGCGCCATTTGCTATGACACCAGCGATAGCACCAACCTCATTATTAGTAGTATACCAAGATGAATCTACCACTGCTACCTGATAAACTTTAGCACTAGAACCTGATACATAGCCAAACAAACCTACAAAGCCAGAGCCAGCGCTACAAAGGTTGCTTATCTTGTAGCCTTTACCATTAAAGGTACCACTGAATACAAAATTCTTTCTACCTATTGGGTTCCAAACTGTTACATTGCTCATATCGACATCTTCGACCAAATTAAAGGTCTTACCTGTCATATCCTGCCCTGCATTTACTGCATCAGAAAGCTCAATCAATAGAGCCTGACTATAAGTCATTGTAACGCCATCAAGCGTTGTGTTACCTTTCTTAGGTGTAAAGGTATTACCTGCAGTCTCTTGAGTATACTTACGCAATTGAGCAGTAAAATCAGGGGTAACCCCAGCAAAGACTGTATTTGCATCTACATAACCACTTTCACTAGCGCTTACTACCACCCCATCTTTAACCTCTGGTAGCACCATATTAAAGCAAGGACGTATAGCATAAATTTGGGTACTATCACCCTCACAAATTACACCATTTTTAATATATGACACGCCATCGCCAGCACTTGAACGAAGAAGCGCATCATTTACTGCAAGTCGTGAGACATTGCTTAGATTCCACAATCCAGTATTTATGCTAAAGCCTTCACCTTTTAATGTTTTAAAACTATTGACACGAGGCTCAGGTGAATGTTCTGTTTGCTCAAAGCCACCTACTTCGTATGCGCTTGGCAACCAAATCTTGTCATTTAATACCCCATCACAGTTCTCAATCTTAGCACCAGAAAGGGTATTTAGAGGTATATTTTGCGCTCCTGTCTGCTGGTAATACAATTCACGAACACCAAAAGGAACAATCAAACTATCAAAATCACTGTATCCAACTTTTTTAACGAATTCACTATAAAATTCGCCATTCAAATACTCCCTAATAGCGCTATTTAGATAACTATTTGAATCTTCATCAAATGCTAAATATGCAACTGGCTCATTAGCGTATAAAGTTACGATACCATTTTGTTTATAAACTACAGACCAAGAATATCCGCCTAATGAGACAACCTTAGTTGATACCACACCGCTGGCATTACCTAGAGCCACATTATCTCCTTCTGTAGCCAATGTAGCAGACAATCTACCTGCGATATCATCATTCCACCCATTAGTAGATAATAGTGCTTCACTATCCAACTCTTCAAAAACAACATCTGCTTCTGGAGCCATAGCTCGCTCTACCTTTCTATCCAAACACAGTCCTAGCACCAAAGCAACAGCGCCAAACAATGCAATTAGAGAAAAGAGAAGTATTCTCAATCCTCTCCTGCTTGATTTGCCGTCTGATGAATATGTAGCCATAAATAGTCCTCCAATTTTTACTTGTTTAGCCTATAAATCCACTAATCAGCCTGTCTTGATTACAAATAATTTTACCATATATTCTTTATAAAACACAAACAAAATATGACAATTTTTACGTTTTTTTTATTTGTCTCATAATATTTTGCCAAAAGCACAAATAAAAATACATTTTTTACATAAATTAGCGCTTTTCATCTAAATATGTTGCCAACATATCTGCAGTGTGTAGTAGTGGGCAAAGTTTGTAGGTGTAAAAAGCATCGCTAATAGAATAACTTCCTGCCTTTACACGCAAGTCAAAACCACCCATATGCCAGTTTATTGCCATTGCTTCCTCTCTAGTAAGTCGCATAAAACCATTGATAATGTATACCGATTTTTCACCATGTCCATATGGTAAAGAATCACTCACTGTATAGTAAGGTTGTTGCACCCACTCTCCATCTACCTTTACATTTCGTATATCAACTTTGTATGTATTTGCCTTACATACATCATGCAGAAGTGCCACAATAGTTAGGGTTTCCATAGATACTTGCTCTGACCAATTTTCTCCAAACTCAAGTTCAACCAAGCCCTTTAATCGATTGTACACATTCAAGCTATGCTGGCACAAGCCTCCCTCATATGCAGAATGAAATTTTGTACTTGCTGGTGCTGTAAAGAAATCAGTACTCAATATCCATTCTAGCAGTTTATCTGCACCCTCGCGTGTAATATTCTTTTCAAATAAGCTACAAAATATTTCTTTGTTATCTTCTACCATATTTTACCTCTACAATATAGATACCATTGTAGTAAATTTGTCGAAATATGTCAATTATTTTTATATATGAAAAATAAAAAACAACCTAATAATTAGGTTGCCTTTTAAATACTATAAAATCATTATTTTATAAATCATTATATATTATAGATAATAGTAGTAATTTTACAGTAAATTAATAATTTTATCTTTGCTGACTATCTTCAATCTGTGTTGCACTATCCATCTCTTGAACATCGTTCAATGCGTCAGCAGCGATTCCTTCCATTGCTGCGTCTTCCAAATCTTTAGAAACTTGATTTTTATTACTATCCAATTCAACAACAGTATGAGCGCCATACCTACTCTCCCATTGTATTCTAGAATAAGGCATGCTTATTGGATTATTTGTAACATACAATGTACTCTCATATATCTTGCCATTTACCTCTTTTTTGTATCTAAATCTGTTCATAACGCTATCTCCTTTTCAGCTTCTGCGGAATTATACCACCTAAAACTTAAATAATCAAGTCAAATTACAAAAATTTTGTAATATAATTTACAAAACAAAATTTATCATTTATAATATAATTGAGGTGTAAAAATGAACATAACTACAATTTTAGAAAAACAACGCCAGTTATTTTTATCTGGCAAAACATTAGATTATAAATTTCGTATTAGCCAACTTGACTTATTAGCACAATCAATTGACAAACATACTCCTGCCCTACTAGAAGCTTTTGCAAAAGACTTGAATAAGTGCGAATATGACACAGTAACTACTGAGATTAGTATTGTAAAGCAAGAAATCAAATATCAAAGGAAACATTTGCGTAGTTTCATGCGCCCAAAACACGCTAGCATTAGTATGTTAAACTTCCCTGCTAGAGGTCGTATTGTCAACGAACCGTACGGTCAAGTACTAGTCATGTCTCCTTGGAATTATCCTTTTCAATTATCAATATGCCCTTTAGCCGGAGTAATTGCAGGAGGAAATACCGCAGTAGTAAAGCCTAGCGCATACGCTCCTAATGTCGCACAAGTTATTAATGATATATTATCTGTATTTGACCCAGCATATATTGCTACCGTGTTAGGTGGACGCGAGCAAAATCAAGAACTTCTAAACCAAAAGTTTGACTTTATCTTCTTCACAGGTAGCAAAGCCGTAGGAGAAATTGTTCAGGAAAAAGCTAGCCACCACCTTTGTCCTGTGGTACTCGAACTCGGAGGCAAATCTCCTTGTATTGTAGATGAAACTTGTAATTTGGACAAATCAGCGAAAAGAATAGTATGGGGAAAATTCCTTAATGCCGGACAAACTTGTATTGCCCCCGATTATATAGTAGTTCATCGTGCTGTTTACGAGGAATTTATCAAAAAGGTTGTCAAATACACTCAAGAGTTTTACTATGAAAATGGTAAGTTGTCTCCTAATTTTACTTACATTGTAAATGACAAACATGCAAATAGATTGCAAAATCTCCTGATACCTGAAAAAATAGTATTTGGAGGCAAAAGAACAGAGCGCCTGTTAGAGCCAACAATTATGCGAGATGTTTCTTATGACGATGCTATCATGCAGGAAGAAATTTTTGGCCCAATCATGCCTATCATTCCATATGACGACTTAGGCAAAGTCTT
The DNA here is from genome assembly GCA_944381255.1 of uncultured Clostridia bacterium. Lineage (GTDB taxonomy): Bacteria > Bacillota > Clostridia > Christensenellales > UBA1242 > UBA7867. Next base: position 22,070 of record CALWKL010000076.1, read on the forward strand.
AGAATATATCAACTCTCATGATAAGCCTCTAGCGCTATACTACTTCACCACTAACAAGCCTCTATCAAAATTAGTTACTAGCCACACCAGTTCAGGTGGCGTATGTATAAACGATGTAGTGATGCATATAACCGAACACAATTTACCTTTTGGTGGCGTAGGTGCAAGCGGAATGGGAAATTACCACGGCAAATATTCTTTCTACACTTTTACCCATGCAAAATGTATCCTTTACAAATCTCCTAACTTGGAGTTGAACCTAAAATATCCGCCTTATACTAACAAGAAATCAAAATTGTCTTATATGTATCTAGGATACAAGCCAAAGCAACATGACACAGAGGATAAAGGAATAGAAAAATAAAATTTATTTATTATTTGTCCTATCTATGATTTCAAATTTAAAATATAGTTTATGGTATGAATATTTATTGATTTATATTAATAATATACAAAAAGACCGATATCAATCGGTCTTTTTTAGTCAAGTTCTGCTAATCAAAATTACTTACGAGAGCCTACATTAGATTTCATACTCTTTGATGCTTTCGAACAAGTACGAGTTGCTCGACTGCTAGAGCTGATTTCACTGGCGCTCTCTACATGCGCAGAGTTTTTGCTATTAGCTACTCTATCACGAGACTTGTTGGTAGCAGATTTACTACTAGAGCAAATACGTTTAGAACAACCACAGCCACTCTTTTTGCATGAGGTATCTTCAGTCTTGTTAGTCATAACTTCACCTCCATTTTTTTGCAAGCTGCTTGCACTAGTATTATTTGTAGGTATCAAAAATTCATACCAAATAATTTTTGTCAATGTTTGTAAAATAAAAAAGACTTTTTGTTCGTTAAAACGCAAAAGTCTTTTTTATAAACTACTCGATACTTACAAGATAGAAGTAGACAGGCTGACCACCGTTAATAACAGTTACTTCGCAATTAGGATATTTCTTTTGTAACCTTTCTGCCAATTCTTCAGCATCTTGCTGTTGCACATCTTTACCATAGAACAAAGTAATATTTACTCTATCATCGTCAATCATCTTTTCAATTAATTTTTCGGTAGCATCGCTTACCAATACATCTTTAGCGATAATATCGCCGTCAAATAGACCGATAATATCATTTTCTTTTATGTCAAAGCCATTGATATGTGCAGTCCTTACTGCATTAGTAATAGCACCACTCTTTACACTTTCTCTAGCAGTTTTCATCGCTTCAATGTTTTCATCTAGGCTTGTGTCCATATTAAAAGCCAGCATTGCAGCGACACCCTCAGGGATAGATACGGTAGGAATTACGTGTATGAAGCGCTTTGTGAAATTCTGCGCTTGTTCAGCTGCCAAAACTATGTTTTTATTGTTTGGGAATACAAATACATGGTCGCTAGGCACTTTGTTTACAGCCTCGGCTATGTCATTTGCACTAGGGTTCATTGTCTGACCACCCTCGACGATTTGGTCTACGCCCAAATCCTTGAATACATTTGAAATACCTTCGCCAGATGCAATAGACACCATACCAAAAGGCTTGGTATTCTGCATAGCTTTTTCTCTTGCTGCCTTTAATTCACGATTTTGCTGTACCATATTCTCAATTTTTAGATTGTATAGTTCACCTAGTTCAAGTGCGTAACCCAAGGCACGGTTTGGCTCGTTGGTATGTACGTGTACTTTGATTAACTCAAGGTCTCCAATACAAATTACAGAATCACCTATCGCCATGAGTTTCTCACGCAATTTATCTATATCAGAAATTGTAGTCTTCTTATTAAGTTGAATAATCATATATTCAGTACAATAAGCAAACTCGATGTCAGCAAGGTTCTCATAGTTAATAATTGCCAAATTGTCTTCTACGATTGGCTTAGACTCCTCTGCCTCTTGCAAGATAAATTCTTCATCTTCGCTCAGAAGTCCACGATGGAAGCCACGGAAAATATCTAACAATCCGCGGCCACCTGCATCTACTACACCAGCCTGCTTGAGCACTGGCAACATCTCTTGAGTCTCCTCTAGTATTTCTTCACCAGTTTTAATGACTTGCTCCAAGAACTCCTCAAAGTCAGGGAATTTCTTTGCAGCGGCTTCTGCACTCTCTGCCATTACGCGAACAACAGTAAGGATAGTACCCTCTTTTGGAATAGACACAGCTTTGTAAGCATATTCGGCTCCACCTTTCATAGCTTTCGCCCAAATCTTGGTAGTAAGCTCTGGATGCTTACTAATCTCTATTGACATACCACGCAAAATCTGTGATAAGATTACACCAGAGTTACCTCTAGCACCACGCATAGAACCTTTGCCCAATGCATCAGCCAACGCGTCAAAGTTGTTGGTTGGACATTCATTTATATACTTAGTTGCAGATTTAAATGTAGATGACATATTGCCACCAGTATCACCGTCTTGCACTGGGAATACATTTAAACTATCTATATACTTTTTATTTGTTTCCAAAAATATATTTGCGGCATTTACCATTCTACGAAAAGTAGCACCGTTAATAATCTTTTGCATTATTTACCTCTAAACTTTTAAGAAAATTAGAAAAAGGCGAAAAGTCAAACTCTTACACCCAAGACAACAATATTGACAGCATCGACTATCATACCTGAGAACTGCTCTACCTTGTGCTTGACTGCTTTCTTGATTGACTCTGCTACCGCACTTATAGGAACTCCATATTTTAGCACTACGAATAAATCTAATGCTATATGGTTCTCATGAGTGATGACTTTTACCCCTTTGCCTAATTGTTGCTTTTTGAAAAGTTCCGCAAAGTTGTCACTCAATTTCTTGGACACCAAGTCCACCACACCATAACAGTCTAGTGCAGCAGACGCGGCTACAGCAGCAATCGCATCGTCAGAGATAAATATCTTGCCATAATAATTAGTAGTAGTAACTGACATAGCACCTCTCGCTAATAAAACTCTACGGACTCCCCCATAGTACAAAGCCTATTTTACTACTATACGGTAAATTTTGCAAGTATTTTGCTTTATTTTTTTTATTTTTTTTTGACTTATATAAAAAATTTTTCTCATATAATGTTAAAAAAAAAAAAAAAAGAT
>CALWKL010000077.1 GCA_944381255.1 uncultured Clostridia bacterium
TTATGCATAGTTTATTTTAATTTATAATATATTTATAAAAAATTTAATAATTTATAAATATAAATAATTTATGTATAAGTTTAACATAAAATATCTTACCTTTTCTACCTCTAAAATTTAATTTAATTTGTATTTTAGTACAAATTAATATAAAGATTTTGCTTGCTTTGAATAACTTTTTGCTTATTAAATTAACATTATATTGTATAAACACTAAACTATATAGAATTAAAATATTTCTTTATTAAAATAAAAACGCATCTACTAACTAAATAGTAAAATGCGTTCTTTATTAAGTAATTATTTTTTTGATTTTATTTTCTTAGTTGTGTTCTTTTTAAACAAAACAATTTTCCTACCTATTACTTGTACGACATCTGCCCTACATCTCATAGATAGTTTTTCTGCAACAGATTTTGTATCTTCTGGACAACTCTCTAGTACAGATAACTTGATTAACTCTCTAGCAAATAGCGCTTGGTCAACAGTATTTACTACTTCTGGTGTAACACCATCTTTGCCAATTTGAATTATAGCATCAAGTTTTTGAGCCTCTGTACGCAACTCAGCTCTTATCTTAGGTGTAATCATATTCCCTCCTGTAAATTATATTTTATTCAGTATATTCAAATTCTATATCGCCTACAACTACTGTATCTTTATCTTTAAGTCCTATTTCACGCAGTTTAGCGATTATTCCATCATCACGCAAGCGCTTCTGGAAATAAGCAAGACTATCATCTTCATCAAAATTAGTCTTGCGAAGTAATTCTGTAATTTTACCACCAGTTACTTCAAAGACTCCATCATCAAGTTTTGTTACTTCTACCGAACTTGTATCTGGTTTGTCAAATTCAAATTCTTCACTTTGAATTGGTTTAGGTTTTGGGAGTGTTTCTAACTTTTCAAAAATTGCTGATATTAATGCTTCTACACCTTTTCGCTGATTAGCCGAAATGACATAAACTGGAGCATTTTCATATCCTTTTTGTTTCTTTAGAAAAGTCTTAAATTCTTCAATATTTTTTGACTCTGGAGGCAGTAAATCTGCTTTGTTTAATACTACGATTTGAGGCAACCCTGCTAGTACTTTACTAAAGTCATTTAACTCCTTGTTGATTGTAACAAAATCTTGCTTAGGGTCGCGTGATTCTATACCGCTAATATCTACTATATGCACAATTAGTCGAGTACGCTCTATATGGCGCAAAAACTGATGCCCTAGTCCCACTCCTTCACTAGCGCCTTCAATCAAACCTGGGATATCAGCAATTACACAAGTTTTATCGTATTGGCGCAACACTCCTAGGTTTGGGCTAAGTGTAGTAAAATGATAATTGGCTATTTTTGGCTTTGCTTCTGTAATGGCTCCTAGCAAGGTAGATTTACCCACATTAGGATAGCCGACTAGTCCAACATCAGCAATAGTCTTTAACTCCAAAATTATGTTATGCTCACTTACACGCTGTCCACTTTGACTAAACCTAGGTGTTTGCCTACGACTAGATGCAAAGTGCTGATTTCCCTTACCTCCATTACCACCCTTGAGTAATATAAATTCTTCATCAGGTGCATACATATCTTTTATCACTTTACCAGACTTTTCATCACGCACCAATGTTCCACGAGGTACAAAGATAATTAAGTCTTTACCTTTTTTGCCTGCCATATTATTGATATCACCCTTATGGCCATTCTCTGCTCTAAAATGCTTTTGAAAACGGAAATCTAACAAAGTACTAATATTATCCTTTACTTTTAAAATTATATCTCCGCCTTTGCCACCATCGCCACCGTTTGGCCCACCATTTGGCACATACTTTTCTCTACGGAAAGATACAGCGCCATCTCCGCCATCTCCGGCTTTGACAGTTATCGACACTTTATCTATAAACATTTTCTACCACCTACCTTTGCTCATTTTTGTAGTATTTACATATATCACGCAACTCACACTCGCTACATTTAGGACGAATAGCCTTGCAATGATATCTCCCAAATAGCACCAATCGAAAATGCGTATCATGATTTTGATAACTTGGATAAAATTCAGTCCATTGCTTCTCTACCTCTCTTGGTGTTCGAGCATTTACTAGCCCCAAGCGATTGGTAACTCGTAGTACATGAGTATCCACACCAAGTCGCTTAGCACCAAATCGCACACTTGACACCACATTGGCAGTTTTCCTGCCCACACCAGGTAATTTTTCTAATTCATCTGGGTCGTTAGGAACTTTTCCATCATATTTTTCATTCAAGATTTTCGTCATTGCTAATATATTTTTGGCTTTGTTATGGTAAAAGCCTGTACTATATATTCGTTTTTCTAGTTCTGATTGAGATAACTTAGCCATAGCAAAACTGTCAGGATAGTCTTTAAAAAGCTGTTCTGTTACAAGATTGACACGCTTGTCAGTACATTGTGCACTTAGAATTACAGCCACTAAACATTGATAATCACTATCAAAGTGCAACTCTGGGTCTGGGTTTGGAAAAAGACGCTCTAAATATGAAATCACGCGTTCAATATTTTTTTGTCCTATTTTTTGTTGTGCTAATTGCATACCCCCATTGCCTCCACATTTTGTAAAACATTTAAATTATATCACAAAACAGCAAACAATTCAATATTTTTTAAAACAAAAAAAATGCTCATATATAGAGCATTTAGCGTAGTTTTGATTTAAAAGATGCCAAAATTTTATTTTCAATTCGGCTAACTTGCACTTGACTAACACCCAATTCACGAGCAATTTCGGCTTGAGTTTTATCTCGGTAATATCTTAAAATTATTATTTTTCTATCACGGTCAGATAAATTTTTGATTAGTTCTCGAAGAATAAAATGGTCTATCTTTTTTTCTTCATCTTGCTCATCAGCTACCCTTTCTGCAATGGTAATACTATCATCATCAGTTGAATCTATTGGAGCAGAAAGGCTCATTGGGTATTTTGCACTATCCATAGCAAAAACTACATCTTCTGGAGTCATATTGAGTTCTTTGGCAATAGTCGCTATATCTGGCTGTTGCTCTTGAGGATTGAGGCGCTTTAAATACCTATTGATAGCTACAGCTTGAGCCTTTATTGCACGGCTAACCTTTATATAACCATCATCTCGCAAGAACCTCTTTACCTCGCCTGCTATCATAGGCACTGCATACGTACTAAATCTCACTCCAAAATTTTCATCAAAATTATTAATTGCTTTTACAAATCCTACACAACCTAATTGGAACAAATCATCATAGTCTAAGCCACTATTTCGATATCTTCTAATCACGCTTTTGACTAAAGGGTAATTTTGATTTATCAAAGTATTTTTTGCTGTTTCATCTCCACTTTTTGCCAGTGCAATTAATCGAAGGGTTTCGCTATAATCAACCATTCATACAACTTTTATTTTGTTTTTTATTTAGCACCTTTTTTAAAGTAACTACCACACCACGCTTATTATTTTTCTCCAAAATTACTTCGTCCATAAAACTTTCCATAACAGTAAAGCCCATACCAGCTCGCTCTTCATCTGGCTTGGTAGTAAAAAAGGGCTCTCTAGCGCGCGCGAGATTTTCTATTCCCACGCCCTCATCGCTTACCTTTATTACCACCTCATTAGGTTTCAATCCTACAAACATAGTAATCCAACCCTTTTTGTCTGGGTATGCGTGTACCACACAATTGGTAACAGCCTCACTCACTGCTGTCTTGATATCGCCGATTTCATCTATTGTCGGGTTTAGTTGTACACAAAAGCCTGCCACAGCGCTACGCGCAAAACTTTCATTAATAGAATGCGACAAAAAAGTCAGCGTCATCTCATTCAAATATTCCATTTTGCCTCCTAGTTAATTTTAGGCATAACATCGTATAATGCCGTCATCATAAAAATTTTGTCTATCTGCTTACTTGGGTGCGCTACATAAATTGGTATACCACGTTGCTTCATTTTTTTGTAACGACCTATCATTACTCCAATACCCGTGCTATCCATAAATTCTAGTCCACTAAGGTCGACGATTATTTGTCTAAAATCGCCCTCTTTCATCAAACTATCCATCATATCTCGCGCATAACCAGCACTATGTTCATCTAATTCTCCCAAGATGCTTAGATACATCGTATCGTTGATTATTTTTGATGTTACTTGCATAGGTTATCCTCCTATCACCAGAGGATATTTTAGCATAAAATTTAATGCAAAAATTGAGAGAAAAAGCCCGTTTTAAAGTACTTTTAGCGATATTTGTAAAATAAAAAAAGGCTAGCAAAACTAGCCTAAAAATCAAATTAAATTTTGTCGTATATTCTCTTCACTTTTGAAAGCATTTAACAATCCTGCTCCGCAAGCATTTACATCGCAAGGCAACTTAGTAGTACTAGATAACAATATCGCTTTGATATCGTTGGGCTTGAGATTTGGACTTTCTTGAAGTAATAATGCAACTACACCAGCGACAAAGGGGGTACTAACACTTGTACCTGACATTTGCCTATAAAACGAAGTACTATTATCTAATGATGTAATATTGACACCAGGAGCAATCAAATCTGGTTTAACAAAATCAAAAATCGGGCCTCGAGAACTAAAGTCTGCTACCTTAATTGTATTTTCACGAGTATCAGCACTACCTACTGTGATAATCTTGGCACTAGAGCCTGGTGATTTTACCGTACCAGCCTTTGGCCCATCATTACCAACTGCTGACACTACTACCAAGCCTTTCTGCCACAAACTGTTTGCACCAATTGTCAAGGGGTCATTTTGAGCCATTGGATTGCTACCAAAACTCATACAAACCACTCTAATATTAAATTTTTCAAAATTAGAGTATACCCACTGCATAGCCTCCAGCACTTTGTAAGCCTGAGTCTGACCATCGTTTTTGAGTGCTTTCAGCACTATTAGGTTTGCACCATATGCTATGCCACGATATTTACCCATAGATACAGCACCACTACCACCCAATACTCCAGTTACGAAAGTCCCATGACCGTTATCATCATAAGTTTCCGTTTGATTATTGATAAAATCAACAAATTTGACAATTCTATTCTTCCCTAAGACAAAATCTAGGTGCGGGTAGCAACCTGTATCAATGATTGCTATACCAATACCTTTGCCAGTAATTCCACGGGCATGCAAGGAATCTACCTCGATAACCTTACGAGCCTTATCCATTAGAATATGCGTGCAAGCAGTTTTTCCCACATAATCGATATTGAAGTTTTGTGCCAAATCAAATATATGATGCCTTTTTATTCTAAGTGCAGCAGCCTTAATAAAAGGATATCTCCCCAAAAGTGATACACTAGTATCATTTAAAATATCTGATAAAGCCTTTTCATCAGAATAATACACTATGACATCAAAACTATTATTAATACCTAAAGCACCCACATTACACAGTAGGTCAGGGTCAATTTTATAAAACATAACCTAATCCAAGAAATTTAATAAATTATACATTTTTGCTCGTTGCTCTTCATCTAACATAGGTGCTAAAACTTCTGCCATATCACGTAATTTTTGAATATCAAATGTACCATCACGCTTTTTCTCTGCGATAAGTTTGAGCAAGTCTTGAATTAACTCAGGTTCGCTCTTGTTGGAATAATTATTTATAAAATCTTGTACTACATCACCGTAATCTTTTTCAATTTCTTTAAATTGCTTTGAATTTTTTATTTCCTCAAAATTTGGTTGCTCTTTTTTGTATGTATCTTGCGAACTAAACTCGCGTATATTCATAATTTCACCTCCAGTTTTCACTAAAAGATTATATGTTTTCATATATTAATTAGGTGCATTATGGATATATTAAATATTTTATCAACTCTTCAACAAAACAATATAGATATCGGAGAAGTGATTAAGAATATCACTTCGATTTTTGGTACTCAAACTTATACTGAACCACATAACTCAATCAAACAAAACCCTAATACATATTATGAATTGCCTCAATATAATATTGATAAAGAAGTACCACCGCCTCAACCTTCGATAAATATAAATAATTCATCAAATTATCAAAATCAAAACTCAAGTTCTATAGATATAAATAAACTTCTCGAGCTTGCAAAAACAATAGCGCCACTTCTATCATCATTCAAAAACAATGCTTCTGTGCAAAAACAGACTATTGAATCTAAAGTCCAAACACAAAAATCTGAAATTTTGTCCTTAACTAAAATATAAAAAAAGACTCTACTAATAGAGTCTTTTCTAATTAATTTCATAATTTAGTTAGCATTAATCTTGATTGAAGGTCCCATAGTATCAGCAATTACTACACTCTTAAGATATGTACCCTTGCTAGCTGCTGGTTTTGCTCTAACAATAGCATCCATCAATGCATTGTAGTTCTCGAGCAACTTCTCAGCACCAAAGCTTACTTTACCCATAGGACAGTGTATAATATTATTCTTGTCTAGACGGTATTCAACTTTACCAGCTTTTACATCATTAATTGCTTTTACAACATCTGTGGTTACTGTACCACTCTTTGGGTTAGGCATTAAACCTTTAGGTCCTAATACTTTAGCAACCCTACCTACTACACCCATCATGTCAGGAGTAGTAATACATACATCAAAATCAAGCCAGCCTTGACCAGAGATTTTGGCTACGATTTCCTCTGCGCCAACATAGTCAGCACCAGCCTTGGTAGCCTCGTCAGCCTTGTCTCCCTTGGCAATTACTAGTACACGGAGTTTCTTACCAGTACCAGCAGGCAAAACTACTGTACCGCGGACTTGCTGGTCTGCTTGTTGACCATCAACACCCAACTTAACATGTAGTTCTACAGTTTCGTCAAATTTTGCAGTAGCGGTTTTGATCGCAAGATCAATAGCCTCAGCAGGGCTATACAACTTGGTTGAATCAACCAAAGCAAGAGCAGATTTATATTTTTTACCTTTCATAATAAACCTCCTTTACCGCCATAGACTAGGCAGTTTGCTCCTCATCATTTTCAACCGTAACACCCATACTGCGTGCGGTGCCAGCGATCATTCTCATAGCTGCCTCAACAGAAGCTGCATTTAAATCCTTCATCTTAGTCTCTGCAATTTGACGAACTTGAGACTTTTTGATAGAACCTACGCCAATTTTTGAGGTCTTGGCGCTACCTTTTTCAATACCCATAGCTTTCTTAATTAGTACTGCAGCAGGTGGAGTCTTGTACTCGATTTCAAAACTACGATCTGCAAAAATACTAATTACTGCAGGTATAATTAAACCAGCCTGGCTAGCGGTTGCCTCGTTAAACTGCTTAATAAAAACACCGATGTTTACACCGTAAGGACCAAGCGCACCACCCAACTGTTGACCTGCGGTAGCCTTACCAGCAGGCAATTGAACCTTTACCATAGCAACAGGTTTTCTTTCTGCCATAATAAAATCCTCCTTGTGGTAATACCGAGTAAGGCCAGTGCAAAAATATTTAGCCAAACTCTCCCACCGAAAAACTCACGCTAATCTCGTGAATTAAATATTGTGCTTAACAAACGAGTGATTAGCCCACGCCATTAATAGACTCGACAAAATCGAGTTTTGCTAAGCACCTATGCGCAAACTAAATCTTACTTACTTCTGAATAAGCGAGCTCCAATGGAGTCTCCCTACCAAACATATTTACCACTACTGAGCAACGCTGAGCATCTGGGTCAACTCTAGTTACACGGCAAACAGTATCACGCAAAGCACCACTGACTATACGCACTTCATCACCAACTTCTAGAGTAAAATCAACCTTAACTTGCTCTAGTCTCATCTTGCGTATTTCTTCATCAGTAAGAGGTAAAGGACGACCCTTTGGCCCCACAAAACCAGTGATACCACGAGTATGTGTAATGGTATGCCAGATATCATCACCATATATCATCTTTATAAATATATAGCAAGGCATTGACCTACGAGTAACTATTTTGCGTCTACCATCATTCTCTTCAATAACATCTTCTGTGGGGATAACTATATCAAAAATTCTAGACTGCAAATTACCATTTTCCACCACTTGCTCCAAGTTTTGCTTAGCTACTGCTTCATAACCAGAAAATGTGTGCAATACATACCATTTTGGCTCTGTACTCATAAAATTAGACATTTATATTACCCCTCAACTTAACTAATAAACAATTTGTAGAGCAAAGACATCAAGAAATCAAATGCTAGTAAAACGACACCAAAGAAGATAACAACAGCAAACACTATACCTGTCTTTTTAACTACTTCTTTAAAGCTAGGCCAAGTAACTTTCTTTAGCTCACTCGCAGTATCTTTTACCTTTTTACCAAGAGAGCGCTTTTCCTTCTTGTCTTTCTTCTTTGACTTGCCTTTATCTTTTTTGTTATCTTTCTTGTCAGTCTTGTCAGCCTTTTTGCTATCCTTGTCTTGTGATTCTACTGACTCATTTGATACTGTATCATCTACGATTACTTCATCAGCATCAACTCTAGCAGGGGTTTCTTGAGCGATAGCATCATCTGCCACAGCAGACTTCGCTTCCTGAGCCTCTTTGGCCTCAGCTTCACGAGCAAGCTTAGCCTGCTTCTCAGCTTCACGAGCCAAGCGCCTCTCCTCTGCCTCTCTCTTCATCTCGGCATTTTGATTCTCAGTCATTTT
>CALWKL010000078.1 GCA_944381255.1 uncultured Clostridia bacterium
CCCCTAGTACGAGAGGACCGGGGTGAACGTACCTATGGTGTACCTGTTGTTGTGCCAACAGCATTGCAGGGTAGCGAAGTACGGACGGGATAAACGCTGAAAGCATCTAAGCGTGAAGCCTCCCTCAAGATTAGATATCCCACAGAGTTAATCTGGTAAGACCCCTTGAAGATTACAAGGTTGATAGGTTAGGGGTGTAAGCACAGTGATGTGTTTAGCTGACTAATACTAATAGGTCGAGGGCTTGATCAAATGGAAAATATACTTTTAAAGTAGTTTCCCGTTGACTTGCTAAATAAGATTATTAAAAAACTTTTCTAGAATTATTGACAATTTATTGTCGTTATGATATATTGATTATACAGTTGTATCAAGTATACACTGATCCATTTCTGGTGACTATGGCGAAGGGGATCCACCTGTTCTCATTCCGAACACAGAAGTTAAGCCCTTCAGCGCCGAGGATACTTAGCGGGAAGCTGCTTGGGAAATTAGGTCGTTGCCAGATTCCATTCTAGACCTTAGATTTTCTAAGGTCTAGTTTTTTTATAAAAATAATATCCCATTATACTAATATCAGTTTTACTATATTTTAAAATAGAGAAATATTAATTAAAAACTATTAAAGTAAATTTAATTAAGTGGATATATTCAATATAATATTTTTGAATTGAATAATTATATTCTAATTGTATTCAAATTTTATGAATTTTAATTTAACGTTTTTATATTACGTAATTGTATTTTGTATGATTTAGTAGCTAAACTAAATTCATATTTAAATTCAAAATTAAAAAAGTTTAAATTTGTTATTTTATATAATATTAAATTAGTTAAATGGGTTTAAATAAAATTAAAGTTTTATTCTAAATATAAAACCACCTAATTTAATCATTAGTTGGTTTTGTTTATAATTTAAATATTTTGCAGTTTAGAGTATACCTCTTATATATAAAACAGAGCAAGAAGTACTTTATTTATGCTAACTTGAAGGTTGCTAGCAAAATTTAATAACCTTTGAAAGTTAGGAATAATTTTTATTATATAGTTCCAGCATCTGATTTATAAGTAATATAGGTGAATATAATAATTCCATTAAGTCTGTATGCATTTTGATGCTACTGCTTATTGCTTGTGCTTTATCTTTTGCTAATATATGATTAAATGAAACTTATACTTAAAAAATTTTAAAACTTTCATCTTCAATTTTTGACCAGTACTGAAATCACTTTGTCTTATTCTTATATTTATGTCTCTTAAATTATTTTTTATAATATTTAAGTTATGTTATTTTGCTTCTATCACTGTAATATCTAAATATTTTTTGTGTTATACAAACGAACAAGTGCATGTATCAGCGCCAACTTTTTAAATTTTTGCAACTTTTCATAAGTAATTATTAATAAATGTACGGACGTAAAAATTTCTATCAATAAATTTTTACTTATTAAAAATTTTTGATATTCATTATAATTACTACATTTATAAGTAATTATTTCAACATATTTATGTACTTTAAATATTTTTTACTCAGGTAAGCATAGGCTTAATATATCACTTAAGTTACATAGAGTAGGTAAGAAAACTAAACAAAAAAAATAATGCAATGCTTTGTGCACTACTTGCAAAAGTTGCATTATTTTTTTTAATGTAAGTATTGATATTTTTTATTTAATTAATTCGCTTAGTTTTACTGCAAGGCTTGCACAACAGCCCATCAACGGATTATTTCCCATTCCTACAAAACCCATCATATTTACATGTGCTGGTACAGAACTGCTACCTGCAAATTGTGCATCGCAATGCATTCTACCCATGGTGTCTGTAAGCCCATAACTAGCTGGACCTGCTGCAAGGTTGTCTGGGTGAAGTGTCCTACCAGTACCCCCACCACTAGCAATAGAGAAGTAAGGTAGACCGTGGCTAATTCTGTATTTTTTGTAAATTCCTGCTACAGGGTGTTGGAATCTTGTTGGATTTGTACTATTACCTGTAATAGAGATATCGACATTTTCATATGCACATATTGCTACGCCTTCATTTACGCTTAAAGCACCGTAGACACGTACATCGCTACGTGCTCCGTTGCCAAATTTTCTACTACCTTTAATAATCAACTTATCTTGCGAATAATCATAATCAGTCTCAACATACGTAAAACCACCAATACGGCTAATAATGTAGGCGGCATCTTTGCCTAAACCATTGATTATTATTTTTAGAGGTTTGTTACGCACTTTATTTACGCTAGTAGCTAGGGCTATGGCTCCTTCGCTAGCAGCAAATGATTCATGACCAGCTAAAAAGCAAAAACATTGTGTATTTTCATCAAGTAGAGTATAAGCAAGTTTCCCATGTCCAATACCTACTTGTCTTGTTTCTGCTACTGAACCAGGTATACAGAAAGATTGTAGTGCTTCTCCTAGTAATAATGCGATGTCTTTAGGATTAGAAGTCTTTGTTTTAATGGCAAGAGCAGCACCAATACGAAAAGCCCACACAGCATTATCAAAAACAATAGGCTGGACTTTCTTTACAAATTCTTCGCAATTAAGTACGCTTTCTGCTATATCAAATGCTTCTTGGAGAGAGGCTATACCATATTTTTGAAGAAGGGCATTTATTTTTTTTGAACGTTCAGGATATCCTTCAAAGGTTTTTATCATAGTTGTTCCTCCATGGTATCAAGTATTTTTACTGCATCTTCAAATCTACCGTATGTACCACTAGATTTTTGGAGTGCTTCTTGCGCTTCAATTCCAGCACGAATATTTGTGAGTAGGCGAGGTAGATTTACATATTCATAGCCGATAACTTCATTATGTTCATCTAGAGCTAATTTTGTAATATATCCCTCTGTGGTATTGTAATAGCGAACTCCAGTCTGATTGCTAGAATATACGGTACCAGTCTTGCTGTGATGCGCTCTACCTAATTCCTCCACAGCGGCTCCTATAGGTAACCCTCCTATTGAAAAGGCGCTTTGACTACGCCCATAGGCGAGTTGTTGAAAGATATCTTTCATAGCGTCATTTATAGCATCACAAACTAAATCAGTATTTAATGCCTCTAGCAAAGTTTTACCAATTAAAATTTCTCCAGCCATACAAGCAGAATGTGTCATTCCACTACAGCCCACCGTCTCAACAAGTGCTTCTTGTATAATTCCATTTTTCACATTAAGAGTGAGTTTGCAGACGCCTTGTCTAGGGGCGCATTTACCACAACCGTGGCTAAAGCCACTTATCTCTTGTATGTTTTTTACTTGAGTAAAAAATCCTTCTTGAGGAATAGGTGCTGGTCCTGAACAAGGGCAACTATTAACTTTATAGCAGTCAGTATTCTTCATCATTGTCTCCTTTTTTTAGCGATATCGCTTAATTTAGAATAATTATATCATATTTTTTTTAATTTCAAAATTAAAATACTTTTATTTTTAATATTTTTAACTAGTTTTATTGCAAATTTACAATTTGATTAATGATACCACTGCTATTTTATTTTTTATAAACAACATCGTTATATTATATAACAATTGACAAAATGGTAAAAATAAAGTATAATAAATTGTAATATGTAAGATGATGGAAGGTGGAGTATGTTTTTTGAGAAATTAAGCAAAGAAGAAAAATTGGAGTACATAAAAAATGTTGTGCTGGGCGAAGATTACAATACTGCTAAAATTTCTGATATTTTTTATCAACTCAGCGAAGCAGAGGAAGATTTCCCTCAATGCGCATTTCTTTCTTTTTCAGTATTAGACCCTTACAGTGAGGAAGAAAATTTCGTTGAGAAAGAAGTTTTTGATTTTGAGCACGATCAAGTGCACTCTAATTTTATGGCACAAAAATTTGGAGTGGAATATCTAAACGCTATGCAACAATACGCAAAAGAGAATAAAGATAATAGTTTAATGAGTATAGCAAAAAATAGTACTGAGTATTATGTCAAACATTTAAATTCAGCACAGTCAACACTAGAAAAATTTACCGAAGATACTCCTGTCGTAGCGCAAACTGTTACTTTGGATGACTTTATGGACAAAACAGAATAAAAATACTAATTATTTGTTAAATGGAGCAAGAAAATGAAAAATGTAATAGATGAAATGCAAGAACGCAAGGTAATTTATCAATCAATTGATTTGGAAAAATTACACGAAATTTTGGGTAGAGAAAAGGTAGTTTGTTACGCTGGATTTGACCCAACAGCAGATAGCTTGCATATAGGTCATCTAGCATCAATATTGCAACTTGTGCGTATGCAAAAAGCGGGTCATACGCCTATTGCTCTAATCGGTGGCGCCACTGGTAGAATCGGAGACCCAACAGGCAGAAATGACATGCGCCCTATGATTGATGAAGAAAAGAGAAATGATAATGTACAAAAAATTAAAGCTCAAATATCAGGATTCTTCGATCCAAATTGCTCTAATAGACTGGTAGTCGTTAATAACGATGATTGGTTTAAAAATATGAATTATATTGACTTTTTAAATACTGTTGGATTAAATATGTCAGTAAACAAAATGCTCTCATCTGGGTGCTTTGAGCAAAGAATGGTGAATGGATTGAGCTTTTTGGAGTTTAATTATATGCCTATGCAGGCTTACGATTTTTATTATTTGTATAAAAATTATAATTGTACAGTCGAGCTTGGTGGTAGCGACCAATGGGCTAACATTGTAGCTGGAGTTGATTTGATACGACACAAGGACAATGCTTCAGTTTTTTGTCTAACTACTCCTCTTTTAACTAAAGCTGATGGTAGCAAAATGGGCAAGTCTCAAGGTGGTGCAGTTTGGCTCGCTCGAGAAAAATTTAGCGATTATGACCTTTTCCAAGTGTTACGTAATGTAGATGATAGTAAGGTTGAGGAGTGGTTTAACCTACTTACTTTGTTACCAGTAGAAGAAATTAAGAGTATATGTAGCGTAACAGGTAAGGATATTAATTCAGCTAAAGAGCGCTTGGCTTACGAAGTCGTAAGTTTGGTAAGAGGCGTAGAGAGTGCCAATGAGGCTTTGCGTCAAGCTAGAGGTGCTTTCTTAGGAGAGGGTTCTGAGATGCTGGAAAAGCATATTAGCATACATGAGCTTAATATTGTAGATGTATTGCTAAGTTTAGGATTTGCAACTTCTAGAGGAGATGCTAAAAAATTGATTTTGGGTGGGGGTATCAAAGTTAATGACAAGGTTATTAATGAATTTGATTACCAGTGTCCAAAAGAAAATTTTGTTATCAAGAAAGGTAAAAAGAACATAGTTAGAGTAATTGTAAAGTAAATGGATAAATTAATTTCTGTTGCAAAAAATGAGGTTTTTACGAGCGAGATTTTGATAAATAAATCCCGCTTTTTGTGTTTTATTCATCATATAGAAGATAAAACAGAAGCTGATAATTTTTTGGAAAAAATTAGTAAAGAATATCCAGATGCTAGGCATATTTGCTATGCATATAGACTAAAAAATGTGAGTAAAGCAAGTGATAATGGCGAGCCTAGTGGTACTGCAGGTAGACCAATTCTACAAGTATTAGAAAAACAAAGTTTGTTGGATATTATTGCCGTTGTTGTAAGGTATTTTGGCGGTATAAAATTGGGCGCAGGTGGACTAGTGCGAGCGTATACATCTGCTGTAACTGAGTGTCTAAATCACGCAAAAAAAATTGTTTGGGAACAGGCTAAAGTATATCAAATAAAGATGGATTACAAAGATTATAAGCCGTTCTTACTTAGTATAAAAAATCGTAAAATTGCTGTATTAGAAACGGACTTTTCTGTAGGGGCTAGTTTAATCATAGTCGCAAGTGCAGATGAAAAAATTGAGCATGCTGAATTTATTAAAGATACTATGTATGCTTTTGAGGGACAAGAATGAGTATTATCACAGAAATTAAAGTTGCAAAAGGCAAGAAAGCACGCAGGCATATTTATATTGATGGTAATTTTGTAGCAACCCTAGATGAATTTACTGTATACAAATACAGAATTCACGAAGGACTAAATATAGACCTCGAGACTTTGGAACAAATTTCTTTTGAAAGTGAAGCTAATAGTGCTTTTGAACAGTCGATAAATTTAATAAGCAAGAATCCAAAAACATCAAGACAGATGTACGATTATCTCAAATCAAAGGGATACTTGCCACGGCTCATTAAGCATACTATAGACAAATTAATAGAATATCATTATCTTGATGACGGACAATATGCTAAAAATTTTGTCAATGTCTACAGCACGAAGTATGGCAAAAGGAAAATACAATTCTTGCTTGCAAGTAAAGGAATTCCTCAACAGATTATTAATGATACTTTAGCTGAATTGGACTCGCAGGAAGATACTGCTTGTGAGTATGCAAAAAAATATATGAAAGGCAAGGAACTTACACAACAAAATTGCGCAAAGTTAGCTAGGCATTTGGCAGGGAAGGGATTCGATTGGGCAGAAATTAATTCTGCATTAAATACAATAAAAAGGATAAAAGATGAGGACTGGAATTGACATTACTTTTGTACAGCGATTTCTGGACAAAATAGATGATAAAGAATTTTTGAATAGAATTTTTTCTTCACGTGAACAAGAACATATAAATCAGGTATGCCATCGAGTAGGTAGATTAGAACGCCTTGCCGGTAAATTCGCTGGGAAAGAGGCTGTAGCTAAGGCTTTGGGAACAGGAATAGGCGATGGGGTAAAATTTTTGGATATAGAAATTTTACCGAATGAAAATGGAATACCTAGTGTCATTTTAAGTGGAGAGGCAGAGAGAGTCTTTGATAAACTAGGCTTAACACAAATTAGTATTTCTATCGCTCATGATGGAGGTATTGCCATTAGTAATTGCGTAATGATTTAAGAATAATTTTAATTAAATTACAAAATATAGATTTTGGAATCTATATTTTTTTGTTTTTAGGTATAAATTAGGTAATAAAAGGTATAAATTAAAGTGAATAAATTTCTTGATTATCAATTGGAAATGTATGAATTATGTAATCACAAAATCAAAAAGTCTCATCATATACTGAAAAAAGAGGATTATCAAAATTTCTCTGGCTTTACAGCGCAGGAAATTTGGGGCGAAGAAATAGAGAATTGTGAATACGAAAACTGGTTAAAGGAGCAGTAAGTTCTTTTGGATACTATCAAACGTGGCGACATATATTTTGCAAATCTATCTCCAGTAGTTGGCAGTGAGCAAGGAGGCGTACGGCCAGTTTTGGTAGTGCAAAATGATATAGGTAATAAATATAGTCCTACAGTTATAGTGGCTGCAATCACTAGTAAATTAAACAAAGCGAAACTTCCTACACATATAGAATTGAATGGTAGCACTTATGGGTTGGAGCGCAATAGTGTGGTATTACTGGAGCAAATACGAACACTGGATAAAGCGCGTTTGATAGAAAAAATAGGTAATGCAGTGGAAAAGCTAAATGAAATAGATGAAGCATTAGCAATCAGTTTAGGTTTAATCGTATAAAAAGGTTAGGGAAAAATCTATAGGGAGCCTACATAACTAATTTTAAAACAAAAATATTTATGCTTAAAAATAAAATTTAAATTTATAATATTAATTTTATTTAATAAATATAAATTTACTAAATTTCACTAATAGGAAAGATATTTTTTATTTATAATTTCAACATTATTTATTATATATGTATAATTATAAATTTTACATAATAATATAATTTGTAAAACAGGTGCGAAAAGTTGTTTTTTCTAATATTTAGATATTAATAAAAATTATCTAATGTAGTGTAATTTAGCCTTTTCAAATATATTAATTAAGTATATTTTAGTTAAAAAGTAAAGCAAATATTAGTACGATAAGCGATGAATACTGTATAAAATTTTTTTAATATACCCATATTGACAAATTGCGTCTTTTGTGTTATAATTAAAATATAAAACAAAAAGAGAGGGGATTAGCATATGTCAAATGTAATCAACAAATTTATGATCTTTTTGCTTGCAATACTAGTTATAGTAACTATAGGATTGACTTTGTTTTACTTTTTGCGTAGCGAAGAGACTTTTAGCTTGTCTGATGGCGCAGATGATAATCTAATCAGATATGTAAACGTAGGTGATACCCTAGATATCACAGTTTATAGGACAAATCCTAGTGGTGCTGAATACAGCCTGATTAGTTCTGATGATGCAGTTATCAAGTTTAAAGAAAAAGTTAGCGAAAATGTTTTTCGCTTTGAGACAGAAGGTTCTGTGGGTGGTAGTGCAGAGATAAAATTGCAGACCGAAAATAGCAAGTATTCAAATCTCAGCCTTACTGTTCGAGTAGGTGTCGGAAGTAGTGAAAATCCTTTTTATATACGCGACTACAATGACCTTGCAAGTATAGGTAAGAATGGTATATTTACCTTATCTTCTCACTATTTCCAAGTTGCTGATATAGATATGTCTGTGGCTGAAAGTGAGTGGACCCCTATTGCCTACAATAAGTCATTTGATGGTACTTATAATGGAAATGGACACACTATATCAAATTTTTCAATGACACAAGTGCCAGAAAGTGATGAAGTAAACAATAATGTTGATAATACAAATACCTCAGCGACAACTGAAAAAGGTGCAGGGCTATTTTATGTAATTGGCTTAGATAGTACTGTAACAAAATTAAATGTAAAAGGCGTCAATATTGAAGGTAATTTCGATACTGTAGGTGTCATCGCTGGTGGTAACCAAGGAATAATAAAAAATGTAAATGTTACTGAAGCATCAATCAAAATTAACAATAATACAGCTTTTGTCGGCGGAATATGCGGTGGCTTAGTAGGTAACATCGAATATAGTTCGAAGGTTTTATACAGTAGTTTCCAAGGTAAAATAGAAGGTGGGAATACAGCGGGTGGTATAGCTGGAGCGAACTTTGGTGGATTGGTTATGGATAACTATTCTATAGGTTCTATTTCCTCTCAGACCCCTGAGGCTATAGTAGGTGGTGTTGTAGGCTTAAATACATCTATTGTAGTTACTACATCATTGAAAGCAAGTGTGGTAAATAACTATGCTGTTATGACTTTTGCTGGAGAGCAAGGTTATGTTGGTGGAATAGTAGGTAAGAATGTAAACAACAATGGGACATCTACAATTGTAATAAATACTACTAACGACAACGAAAAGGCATACAACAGAATCTATGGTAACTATTATTTGCAGATTAGTGGTAGCAGAGTGCAAGGTATCGGTAATTTAACAAATAGTACTGATAGTTATATAGCGCTTCCTCAACTAAAGAGTTCAATGAATAGCATTCCAACGAAAGAAGATATAGCTAGAATTAATACAGAGAATGAGCCATTTGATTGCAACCTTGCTTATGTAACTTATGCTCAAGATGGTACATATACTTCTTGGAATTTTGAAGACATATGGGACATAAGCATAAGCCAAAATGACAACTATCCGTTTATTCGCTCTGTTCTAATGCCAACTAACGAATATGTATATAATGGAGAGCCTACGACTACTCCTTCAACACCAGTTGACCCATCAGAGCCTGAGAATCCAACTGACCCTGATGACCCTGAGCAAGATGTGATTACTCAAGATGAGTTAGAAGCTATGTTTGCTAGTGATTTAGAGGCAAATGAAGGGAAAGAATACACTAAAGACTATTATATTGAAAAAGATGTAGTGCTTACTAGAGCATGGACTCCTATAGGCACAAAAGAGCAACCATTTAATGGTAAATTTGAAATGGCGCCTAATAAAACTATATATAATTTAATTATTGAAGATTGTGGCACGCAATATTATGGTTTATTTGGTTATCTTGGTACTAAGGCGGACATTTCAAGAGTAAGTGTCAGAGGAATTGATATAAATCTAGATGATACTCAAGAAGAAACTATTTATGTGGGGGTCATCGCGGGTTATTCTTCAGCAGAAAAATTTAACTTTATTACCAAAACAGCCATATATGTAAATGGGGATGACGCAA
>CALWKL010000079.1 GCA_944381255.1 uncultured Clostridia bacterium
TGACATTCTCGCCCACAAGGTAACGGATACATATTCTTTTGTGTGATAAGGCAAATCCCAAGCCTAGCCCGTCAGCATCGGTCGCCGAAACTATAGACCTATATTGAATAGTTTTTTCAAAAGGCCCACAGCATATACGCAATTCATCTCTCTCTAGACTATAGCTTGTACCAAAATAGATTGGCAAAATTACCACACACATTATTGCAGTTAGTACTATCGCTGGCCACCAGACACCACTTACCACCCAAAAAATAAACATAGCAAGGGTAAACAGACTATAGACTACTAGCCCCAAAAAAGCGCCATCTCCTATACTGCTTTTAAATTTCATTTTCATACCTCCCAGACAAAAAGAAATCTTCAAATGTAATTTTACCAAAATAGCAAGTACAATGTAAAGTAAAAAGAGCCAAATATTCACAAAATATATTTAATCTCGCTAAAAATAAAAATATTTCTCCCTTTACAAAGTGCAAATTAATTTTGAAAAAATACTGCTTTTTTACAAAAATATTTTTATGTTACAAAATTATTCAAAAAAGAAATTGCCCTCCAAAAAAAGCATAAATATAATTGTCTTTTTAAATATAGTATGATACAATGTACTCGGAAAAATTCAATCGAGGTGTTACTTATGAAATTTACTTGTCAAGGTTTGGATTTAGCAGATGCTGTGCTAAAAGTTGTAAAGGCTGCCGCCGTTCGCACTGCCAATCCTATACTAGAATGTGTAAAAATGGTGGCTGAGGAAGAGAAGCTTACTCTCACTTGTACCGACCTAGAGCTTACTATTACCAAAGTTATCAATGCCGATGTAAAGATTCCTGGTGTCGCTGTTATACCAGCCAAATTCTTCGCTGACTTTGCTAGCAAAATCAGTAGTGAGCAAATCGAATTTAACTTGCGTGATAAGACACTTGATGTAACTTACGGAGATAACAATGCGTACTTTCAGTGCCAAGACGCTAGCGAATTCCCTGAGCCTAAGACTCTAGATAACCCAGAATATGTAGAGATTCGTAGCGATAGTTTCAAAGACTTGGTTACAAAAGCAAGCGTGGCTGTAGCGCAAGATGATAGTCGTCCAATGTTACGCGGTATACTTTTAGAAGTTGCCAAAGATGAGATGCGTGGAGTTGCGCTTGATGGTGTGCGTATGGCTTTGATTCGCAAGAAAACTATCAATCACAGTGCTGAATTTGGTATTATAGTAAGCGCTAGATGCTTGCTAGAAATTGTTCGCCTATTACCAGACACAGATGAACCTATTAAGATTTGTACTCAAAAGAATCACTTGGAGATTACCCTTGGAGACACTATACTTATGACTAGACTTATGGGTATGCAGAGCGATTATGTATCATATCGTCAGATTTTACCTAATGATTTTACTACAACTATCAATATCAATCGTCGTCATTTATTAGATACTATTGAGCGTGCTGGGTTACTTAGCCGTGTCGACCGCAACTTTACTGTAAAATTTGACATAAACGGTAAAGATATGGAGATACATAGCGAGAGTGAATTGGGTAACATTACCGAGCATCTACAGACTACTCACAGTGGCGCTGATTTAAAGATAGAGTTTAACGGTAGATTGTATACCGATGCTTTGAGAGTAATTAATGATGAATTTGTACAGATTCGCTATGGCAGTCCTATTCACCCTTGTATCATTACCCCTCAAGAGGGCGATGATTACCTATACTTGATACTACCAATGCACAAGATTTA
This sequence comes from uncultured Clostridia bacterium, assembly GCA_944381255.1. Classification (GTDB taxonomy): domain Bacteria; phylum Bacillota; class Clostridia; order Christensenellales; family UBA1242; genus UBA7867. The sequence continues at coordinate 1,741 of CALWKL010000079.1, forward strand.
ATTAACTATTGACTAAATAAAAGGTTTTTGCAATAGCATTAGCCTTTTTTTATTTACAAATTATAATAAATTTGATAAAATCAAAATAAAAACGGAGGGAATATGGAAGAAAAGTATATTAGACTGTCTCACGAGGGCTTGATGGACTTACAACGCACTCTACTCGAAGCCAATAAGGAGCGACTTCACCAACAAGTTGAGGAGCAACATCACTTAATTCACGCAATCAATAGGACAGATGCAACAGGACTTTTGACAGAAATTAAAAACAAACTGGAAGAGAACAATACCGCTCTTAGAATTTTAGCGACACAAACCAACAAGTTGCTTGATGCTATAAATCGCCAAACAGAAGAATTTGCTAGACAAACTACTCTGCTAGAAAAATCATTATCCCAAGACAATATACCAACGCCCACCCCAAATACAAACAATTTAAAATAATTTAACAAAATAGATAAATTATTAATTATTTAATATTGTTGTACAAAAACAAAAATCTAGGCTAGAGTTTAGCCTAGATTTTTATTTTAATTTAATCTTTTCATATAATCACAGAAGGCAAAATAATCTTCTGGTATCCCTATATCAATAAAATATCCATCATAAGGGTATAAGCAAAACTTACAGTCATGCAAATGCTTTGAAATAAAATCTACTTCGTGAGAAAAAGAATCTCCCAACTCCGACTCATACTCATCAAACAAATTTTTCTTTACTGCATAGATACCTAAGTTTATGTATCCAAACTCTGTCGGTTGCTTCTCAATAAAATCTACTACCGTTACATTGTCTTCCCCCGGCACAATATTGCCAAATCGGTCAAAATTGTGCATTGGCTTACCTGTCATAACTTCGGTAGCATTCGTGTCTCTAAATAGCTTTTGAATTTCATCATAATTTACCTTTGTATAGCAATCACCATTCACCACTATAGCACAATCATCATCAATATAGCGTAGAGCCTTTTTTATAGCCCCTCCAGTCTTTAGAGGATAATCTTCTTCACTATAGACAAGTTCTACACCTCTATAATTATCCCCAAAAAAGTCTTCTATTATTTCTTTTTTATAACCTACAGCAAAGATAATCTTTGTTGCACCTGAATTTATCAATTCATCTACTTGAATTTGCATAAAGGGCTTACCATTTATTGGCGCCATAGGCTTAGGTACATCACTAACCACAGTTCTCAGCCTAGTCCCCAACCCTCCGCAAAGAATTATAACTTGCATCACTACTTCTCCTTTCAAACTAGTGGCTTCATTATATTCAAAATTTTATAAAGTTGTCAAATAAATTGCATTAGTTTAAACTTATTTTT
>CALWKL010000080.1 GCA_944381255.1 uncultured Clostridia bacterium
ACACTCAATTGCGTTGGATAAATTTTTGAGCCATTCTCTATACTGTATTCTTCACCTGCTATCAATACTTTTGCGCTATACTCGTTATTAGCAGAGCCACACCCTACGCACAGAATAGCGACAAATAGCATCAAAAACAGACTAGCGCTCGCTAGTATTAACTTCTTAGTTAATTTTTCCTTGGTTAAATTTAACATCTCATACCTCTTTTTTATTAGTATCTCCCAAAAACAATAAAATTACTAATTAATTGCAATAAAATTTAATTTTTTATATTTTTTTGACAATTTTTAATTATTTTTTATAATTTTGTTTTACTGAAATTCAATCTTTGCTTTTGTTACGATTTCTTCGCCTTTGTAAATAGTAAAAATATCAAATTTGCCTTCGCTATGTTTTGCAATAGTTAAAATATCATTCTCGCGTGATTCCTCTACAAAATGAACCTCGATACACTTAAAATCTTTGCTTTTCAATTCTTCTACGCTGTAAGTATTCAATAAAAATCTTACATATTGAGCATTATTAGTATGCAAAGAAAAATCTATATTTTCACTAGAGACTTTTACTTCGCTAATAATTTTTGTAGACTCTCCTAATTTATCAAAATTAGTTTCAACTGCATCTTGATTGCACTCCAGTTCATCTATTCCCAGAGTACTTAGGCGCAATATTTTGCGTGAAGCAATTTCCAAAGCGCACATTTCAAGTTTCGCATATGCAAAAAGAACCCCCGATGAGTCCAAAAACTCGGTAGCAACTACAAGGATAATACCACTTTTGCGAACTAAATAACTACGAATACGGAAATTCTCATTCCAAATAGGTCGTTGGGCAAGAATTTCCACCTTGTTTTTAGTAAAAACCCACATAGCACCAAATTTACTTCTCATATTTATATTATTAAGTCCCAACATACCAGTGAATACACTCACAGCATCTTGCACCAAACAAACAATACTATATGGCGAAAGCCTAGCATTCAAATCACAACAGGTAGCAGAAACTACTTGATTAGCTTCATAAACCATGATTACACCTCAAAAACATAATTTTAACTTTTATCTTACCAATTTTACTTTGTTTTATTAGAACCCTTCTCTATATTATTTTTTATATTATAATGAAATTTATCCCATTTTTTCTGACGAATAGCTTGTACTATTACATATATAAGTCCAGGTATAATCAGTAGGCATAAGCCAATTATAGCAGGAATAACTCTTATTTTAGGCCTAGGCGAATAGTATAACTTTATATCCGCTTCACTCATTTTATTTAAGTCGACGGTATTATCTTCGTTATCATTCTCCTTACTACTTGAGAAATTGCCATAATAATTGTTAATTACAGTAGTGGTAGTATTAACTTTTTGATTTGTATCTATTTCCTTACTTACCGTATTTATTGCACCACAATAAGGACATACCGTTTCCTCATTATTGTTGACTTCAATATTTGCACCACACCCACAACATTTTACTTTACTCATAATTCACTCCATTTTAGATTAATTCAAGTCTAGCATATCATTAAGCAAAAAGCAAATATTTTAAAAGCCTTCACAATATTTACTCTAGCAGAAAAAATTGTAATTTATCCTTATTAATACATATTTTATAGACTATATTTTTTTAATTTTCTCTATTATTATTTTTATTTTTTATTGCTAAATTAACTAATGTTAATAAAAAAAAAAATAATAATTATACATATCTTTATCAAAAACTTTAGAAAATTTATTTTTGCAATTATTGAATAAACAAAAAAAATGAGGTACTAGCCTCATTTTAAATTTTTATTTTACCTTGACTCTATTGCCATTAGCTTTGACAACTTCCATTTCTGTATCATCATCTTCATTATCTTTGCTATTATTCGCACGGTATAATGACTGCATTGAGAATCCAAAGAAACAGAATACTATTACAAAGCATACTGTCATAGCTACTAATAGAGTTATATATCCAACTTTTGCTTTAAAAAATGGCGAATAATTGTCCAAATTATAATCTTCGTATGACATATTTACACTTTTAGTCATTTGATTCAATTTGCCAGCTTCTACAGCAATTTGTAGTTCAGTGCCATTTGAAAAATGTTCTGAAATTTCCTCTTTTGTATAAATATAAGGGCTAAAGGCATCGAGTTGCCCGCCGGCGAGAGATTCCGAAGTAATTCGATAGCCGAAGGCATAATAGCCTGTTTCTTCATTTATATCTACCCCTGTTACCACGCCTTTTAGATTACAAGTTGGGTGCTCTTTTGCATAATTAATCAACTCCATGTATTCATTATGCGTCTTCATCTCTGCATTATAATCTGCCTTATATCCCAAGCAAAGTACAAGCAAAACTATTGCAACTGCCAAAAAAGCAATTGATAGCATTAGATAAATCAAGAAGCGACTTTTGTGAGTTTTGCCCAACCCATTTTCAAAATCGGTAAAAGTTTGCTGTGTATTTTCCATAATTTCCACACTTGAAGCATTATTTTCCAAATCTGGTATAGTAGCCATTTATATTCCCCCTATTTTTTACTATAGTAGCAAATATGCGATTATTTTGTCAAGTCAAAATACACTCTATTACCTTAGTTAGTAAAATTTTGCTCAAAAATACTAAATATTATAAATAAAAAGTCAAATTAAGCGCAAATTATCAATAGTTAGTTCAAAATTTCACTTTTTAACCCTTATTTATTGTCAACCAAAAACAATTAATTTAGTTATTGTATTAAACGCAAACTTACTCTTTTATAAATTTTAGCAAAAAATCTTTACTTTGCTAAAATTTATTTGCTAATTTACTGCACTATTTGGTAAAATCTTACTTAGGAGGTAAAAATGGATACAATTATTATTGTTTTATTAGTTTTGGCGATAGTATCAGCTACAGCTTTCGTCATTTTTTCCAAAGGTCAGAGAGGATTTTTGGCACTTTCTCTCAAAGCCTTATCTAGTTTTCTTTTCACATTTCTTGCGATAGGCATTTGTTTCTCTTTAGGTCTTACCCTACCCGCAATGTTTTTTGTAGTAGGTTTACTCGCAAGTTGCTTTGGAGATGTAATCTTAGGTTTGCCTGATATGGTAGAAATGCAGAAAAAGTCAAGTATTATTACCCTCATAGGTGGACTATTCTTTGCCCTTGCACACGCATTCTACTTAGCTGGTATGATTATAATGTTCGGTTTCGAATGGTGGATAATTCTTGTGGCTATTGCACTCGGCTTGATTTTCTTCTTTGGCAACAAGTTTATTGGAAAACTTGATTATGGTAAACTAACCTATGGTATGCCAGTTTACTCAATATTCGTTTCCCTAGTTGTAGCAGAAAGCATTATGGCATTTATATCAGGAGCCAACACTGGCGGAAGTGTTATACTACTTCTAGGATTTATATTCTTCTGGTTATCTGACATAGTGCTTATGAATATTTACTTTGGTAATAAAACTGATAAGCAAAAACAATTTTTGTACTACTTTAATCTATCATTTTATTACGCAGCACAAATTCTCGTGGCAAGTTCACTAATATTATTGATATAATTAAGCATTACTTTAATAAATTAAAAAACGCGATTTGACAAATCGCGTTTTCCTTTTCATATTTTCATATTTTAGTTTTTCATATTTTAGTGTATAATATTTGCTTTCAAAAAATTTATTCACTTATTCTTGAAAATCTTGTTTTAATAATTCAACAGCAAATTTAAGAGTATTTGCCTGATCATTATTAGTATCCAAATACAGTAAATTTTTATCTATACAAAAAAACCTATTATTTTTATCACGAATACCAAAATTCCCCCAATATCTATTCGCACGATCTAAGTCCATACTATATGTATAATCACATTCCTGCTGATGCTTTTTTATACTTTCCCAGATTTGTACAGAATTTACATTTCCACCGAAACCTAGGCAGACAATCTTATCCCCTGGCTCTAATACACGGTATACATCTTCTATTAGATAAGAGCCTGCATCGATTATACTCTTTTGACCAGTTAATACTTCATTCCAAGATGCAGTTTTTGCTACAAATTTAAGAAATGATTCATTAGTTACCAAGCAAGCCAACGCCCCTTGTGTCAACTCAATCGACATAAGTGATTTTTTTAATGCATCACAACTTATCAAGTTAGCATCTTTATAGGTCTGCTTCAACATTTTTGCCAAAGTAGATTTACCTGACCTAGGCACACCAACAATATAAATCATTGCTTTCCTCGCTTTTTAACAATTATATTTTAGTTCTAAACATAATTTTACACATAAAAAATGATACCAAATAAAAATGCCTAGCTTAAATTATACTCAATCTAGACATTTTTTGTTAACATCTTGACATTTGCTCGGACGTATCACAATTTAGGTCTTTTAGGGCAGTTGTTTACTCTTGTACATTTGCCTCGTCCATCTGAGCCTTAATAACCTTGCTCATTCGATAAACATCATATGCGCAACAAAAACTGATAAAAGCATTTACATTATTTTTGTCCATAATTCATAAGCCACCTCTTGTCTTTTACCATTTCAATTTTACCACAAAGTAAAAAATTTTTCAAGAAATTTGATTATTTATTTTAATTAATTTTAAAAAATATGCAAGTTGAATTTTGTATCTATATTACAATTATTTCAAAGCTCATTTCAAATAAAAACTTATAATATTTAAGACTTTTTATAAAGTAAAAGTAATTACTTTTCATTAATACATTATTTATAAATTTTAGCACTTTCTTTTAGTTTTTAATCACTATACCCCTTAATTTGTGTAGGTATATGCTTATTTTTTAGGATATAAGTGTAATTGGAACAAGTTAAAAAATTGTTAAAATAAATTAATTTTAGATTATTCTTTTGTTATTAAAATTCCTAAATAATTTCTATAGTTAAATTAGAATTATGCAGTTCTATTTTAAAAAATAACGTAATAATAATATATTCTCACTATAAATATGCGACAGAAAATCATTTTAATTATTATAGACTTTTTAAAAACCGTAGATAATAACAAAATTCTTTTAAACTAGTTGCTACTTACCAACATTTACAAATTATTTTCATATTATTACCAATGCAATTTAATAAAGAGATTTATCTTTTATTATTACTACAAAAAAACTATTCTAAAGACACTTTTTTAATAAATATTGCTTTTTGTTTGTTAAAACATTAAAAATAGTGTATAATATATACATTATGAAGAAAATAACAAAAATAGTATGTACGCTAGGCCCCGCCTGCGATGATTTTGAGATTTTAAATAAAATGTTTGAAAGTGGTATGGACATTGCGCGTCTAAATATGAGCCATGGCACTCACCAAACACATCAAGCTCTTATTGACAAAATTGAGCCACTTCGTAAAAAAGGATTAAAATTAATGATTGATACGAAAGGACCCGAAATTCGTATAGGAACTTTCAAAAATGGCTCAATTATGCTTAATGAAGGGCAGAAATTTACTTTTACTACTAGAAATGTTGTAGGTACAGAAAAACAAGTTAGCTTAAAATATACAAATCTAGTAAATGAAGTTTCTGTTGGAGATAAAGTATATGCCAACAACGGCTTGCTGGTGTTCTCTATAACGAAAGTTACTAGCACTGATATTGAGTGTGTAGTAGAGTTTGGTGGTAAATTAAGCAATAATAAGAGTCTAAATGTACCTGGTGTGGTACCAAATTCTCCTTATATTTCCCCTGCAGACGAATCTGATATGCTTTTTGCAATCAAAAACAAAGCAGATTTTCTTGCTTTGTCTTTCGTTAGTAACGCACAAAATGTGCTAGATGTTCGTTCTTTTTTAGCAAAAAACAATGCACCAGATATTCTATTAATATCAAAAATAGAAAATGCTCAAGGAGTAAATCACGCTCAATCAATTCTAGATGTGAGCGATGGTCTAATGGTGGCTCGTGGAGATTTGGGAGTTGAGATTCCTATTTATAAGATTCCGCCTATTCAAAAAAAGCTAATTTCTTTGTGCAATGTAAAGAAAAAATCTTGTATAGTTGCAACCGAAATGCTAGAAAGTATGACAAATTCTACTCGCCCTACTCGAGCAGAAGTCAACGACGTCGCATCTGCTATTTATGAAGAAGCGACCGCAACCATGTTATCAGGAGAGACTGCATCAGGGATAAACCCTGTATTAGTAGTACAAACTATGGCAAAAATTATCGAAGAAGTAGAAAATCATATGTATAAAGTAAAAATTTCTTGCTAACACATAAAAAACTTTTATTTCTTCTAGTTATAGCTAAAAGTATAATGCAATTTAAAAAGCATTATACTTTTTTTATTATTTTTTAATTTACTTTTTTGTTCGTTAATTTTGTCGCTATTTTTTAAAAATAGTGGTATAATATAGTAAATGTTAGGAGGTAAAAATGATTTACACTACAAAATACGATTCTCCTATAGGAGAGATGACCTTAGCAAGTTCAGAAGGAATGCTAATAGGCGCATGGATAGAAGGACAGAAATATTATATGAACGGTATAAATGTTGATGAAGTGGAAGTCAACAACAAAGATGAAGTACTAATTAAGGCAAAAGAATGGCTAGACAAATATTTCGCTGGTAAAAAACCCAATTTAGCAGATTTACCACTTTGTCCAGGAGGCACAAGTTTCCAAAGAGAAGTCTGGGCTGTAGTTTGTAATATTCCATATGGCGAGACAGGAACCTATAGTGATATCGCAAATACTTTAAAAATCTTAACAGGCGAAGCACCATCTTCCCAATCTGTCGGAAATGCAGTTAGCCATAACCCACTTTTAGTAATTATTCCATGTCATAGAGTTGTTGGTAAAGACGGCAGTATGGTAGGATATTCTGGCGGTTTAAAAGCGAAAGAATTTTTGCTAAATCTGGAAAAAGATAGTAAAAACAATAATTAAAGCAGAAAAAGCGCGTTTTACTCATTAAAAACACGCTTTTTTGTTATTTTTTTAATACTATGCATATGCATAGTACCTGTATTAATTACAATATGCCTATATATAAGAGGTACTAAAAGGCAAAGCAAAGCAAAATAAAAAACAAATTAAAATTTATTTTAATTAAAAAAATTTATTATAAAATAGGCACTAAATTACCAATATACAAGGCTTTAGAAAAATTCAATTTAAAATTAAATTTGTACATTTTTATGGTGAATAAATTATCAAATTAATTAAAGAATATTAAATAACAAGGCTACCCATATATACTAATTTAGAAACACTTTATAAATTTAATAAATATACCCAATTAATTACATTTAAACAAAAAACTTGATATTATAAAAAATTTACAAAAGTTTTATAGATTTTATTTAAACGCAAATTTTTGCTACTTACCTGCATTTTTTTGATATATAAGCGCTTATTTTAATCACTAAGTTGGGTTTTTTAGTAATTTTGTTTAACAAATAAATATAAAAATGGCTTATGTTTATAAGCCATTTTCTTTTAATCTGAATAATTGTCAAAATAATTTTGAATTAAAACTATCGGTGTCCCTTTATCCCCGCTTCCACTAGTTAAGTCCGCTAGACTACCTAATAAATCGGTATAATTACGAGGAGTAGTTCCTAAAGTTTCATTGCTTCCTTTTAAATTTTTTGGTTTATTGCGTATTTCTTCTTTCATTGCTTCTTCCAAAGCTTCGCCATGTAAATTAGCAAATTTATTATCAGCTATATATTTAATCTTAATCTCATTTGGAGTGCCAACCAAGCCAGGAGTAAACGCAGGAGATACTACAGGGTCTGCAAGCTCCCAAATTTTGCCCACAGGGTCTTTAAAGGCACCATCGCCATAAATCATAACTTCTAGCAATTTCCCCGTTCTCTTCTTTATCTCCTCTTGCACACGTAAGACTAGCCTATCACCATGCTCAGGAAAAAGTTTAATGGTATCCTCAGTTGCCTTATTCGAACCTAAAAGTCCATACTTACTATTATATCCACTGCCATTTACACTTTCTCTCAGTATCTCATCGGTTTTATAAATTATTTCTGCACCATTATTTTGCAAAATTCGTTTAGTTTTATCTCTTTCATGAATATTCGCGACAATAATTTCCTTTGTATAATCTAATATCGCAGTTGCTCTATTACAAAATATAATTTCTGGTTCACAATTTTCGTTCTTTATCAAATCTTTAAAGTATTTTACATAATTTATACCGGTAAAATAATGAACTTCCTTTCCAAAGTACTTATTATATTCTTCTTCGGTTAAAACATTTCCCCAAGGATTTATATCAAACTTATATAATAATTCTTCATCAAAGAGAGCATTGCCTACCTCATCAGAAGGATATGACATCAGCATTGTAATTTTACTACACCCTCTTGCGATACCCCTTAAAATTGATGAAAAACGATTTCTGCTATACGGTGTAGGAAATACCACACCTAAATGCTTATTTTTACCAAATTTTCGCTCTACATCGGCAGAAATTTGGTCTATAGAAGCATAGTTACGCTCAGTCATTCCCACTACGGCCTCAGTTATAGCTAATACATCTCGATTTTGTAAGACAATATTTTCTTGTTTTACTGCATTCATTAGACTATCCACCACGATAGCGACTAAGTCATCGCCCGCTTTTATAATCGGAGTCTTTATTCCCCTAGAAATAGTTCCACAAATCTTCATTTTTTTCTCCTATTTTTACTCAAAGTGTTTTATATTCTTATTTTGCACAAATTATAGCAAAGTATGAGTTAATTAAAATGTATTTAATTTTAATAACTATATTGATAAAGACAAGTTTAATTGTATCACAAATTTAAAAAATTTTCCAAATAAATAAGCTAAAAAAGTACTAAAATAACAAATGTTTTATTTGAACTTAACTAATAAAGAATTATAAATACTAGCAAACTACTCAACTTTCGATTTTACCGACCATACAAAACCCAGAGAATCTAAAATTTTTTGCTCCTTAATACTTAATTTTAAATCTCCCCTTCTAATACTAGCAACCTTTCTACCCAATGGGTAGCCATTTGGAGTGATATATTTTAACTTAATTCGGCAATTTTTAAAAGAATGTTTATACTTACGCAATTCGCTAACAAATTCATCAAAATTATACTTATGCAAATCCCAAATAAAACCTAAGTTATTTAACTCCTCCATTTCTTTAAGAGTGGTAGATATTCCCCCATTCCTAATAAGTTTCGTTTTTTGTCCTAAAGGGTACCCTTGCGCAGTTATATAACTAATAGGTACAACGGCTGTATTAAATTTATTAACAAATTGCCTTAATTGTATAATATACTCCTTTATGAGATGTTCTCTAACTTCCCAAACAAAACCTATTTCATCTAAAATTTTATGCTGTTTATCTGTAATTTTCATTCTTCCGCTTCGCAGGCTACGCACTCGACTTCCCAATTTATACCCAGAAGGAGTGATATAGTTTGTAGGAATATTTTTACTCTTATGTTCGGCAATGTATCGGCGAAATTCTTCAATAAATTCATCACCTAAATTTTTATACACTTTCCAAGCAAAGCCCATTCTATTTAATTCTAAGACATCGGATTCGGTAGTTTTGATAGTTCCAGAGCGTATACAAGTTGTTTTTACACCCAAAGGATAACCATCAGCACAAACATAGTTATAAGGCACAATAGTATGACCAAAACTTCTTGAAAATTCCGCCAAATGCGCAAAATATTCCTGCATTAGACTTCCTCGAACTTTCCAAATAAAACCTAAACTAGAAAGTTTTTTTCGCTCGATTTCGCTTAAACTTATATTACCAGTACGTATTCCTGCCGTTTTGATACCTAGAGGATATCCATCTTCGTCTTTATAACTCACTGGCACGCTAGAATTACCAAATTTTATATAATAATTCTCAATTCTTCTGTAAAAAGTATCAAAATTATAGTCAAAACGGTGATTATAAGCCAAAATCTTTTGCTTAATACGATCTATAAAACGAATAACTTGCAAAGATTCAACATTCAACTTAAACTTCAACTTAGAGTCATCTAAATTGTTTATATTTACTTCTTTAAAAAAATTGACAATGTTTGCCACATCAACATAATTTATATTAGCCACAAAATCAAATATTAATGGCTGTTGTGAATGCCCCACACTTAAGGCTCTACCCAATTGTTGCAAATATATTGTTTTTGACTCTGTGTCTCGCATCATAATAATGCCATCTACATCGCTTATATGTAGTCCTTCATTCAGCATATTTACTGCAAATAATAATTTTATCCCTTTATTTTGGTTGCTTGAAAATGCTTCAATAGCATTTTTTTTTTTTTTTTTTTTATAAAGGCTATTTACAGCATAAAAATATATTTTGTGTTAATCAAACTCATCAAACCAATCTCTCGCTTTAGCCATTATAGCTTCCATTTTCAACTGGCTGAGTTTATCCTCACTATCATCTTTACCCACTGGACAAAAAACTATAAATTTAAAGTTTTCGACACCAGTAGTTTTTAATTTTTGTCCTAGTATTTCTGGAATAGATTTATTTTGGTCAATGTATTTACAAGCAAGTTCGAGCTCTCCTATCAATGTACGCAATTTTGCTCTCTCTTTACCGTGGGCATTTTCAAATTGCTTATTTAATTCATTCAAAGTTTTATAAATATAATCTCTATCATCATTATAATTAATTTTTGACAAAGTATAGTCTGGGGCTGGCAAAATACCTCGTTTTATAGCATCTATTAAAGTGAGTTTTGACACTGGATTGTTGTTATTAAAAAAGCTCCTTATGTCTACTTTATCTGCTCTATCCAAAGTCGCAGTCATACCCAACACAAAAGCATTTTTGTTGGTATCCAGCAAAATTTTGACACTTTCCCCCCATTTTTTTGCACCTATCCTGTGCACTTCATCTAAAATTATTATATCAAAATTTTTATTTGCAATATTCTTTAGCCCGGCATATTGTCGTGCAATCAAATTAATCTCGCTGCCACGACCTTTTTTGTAACCCAAATATTTCTCGCAAAAACTTAAAAAATAATTTTGTATAGCAAGAGTAGGAGAAACAAACAAAGCTCTCCCTCCATTTCTCAAATGGTCTTTTAATAATTTCATCATTAAAAAAGTTTTACCCGTTCCAGTGGCTTGCTCTACCAAAACTTTATTAGTCTTAGAAAACCCCGCTAAAATTTTGTAATAAACACTTATATTGTGTGAGCGTAAAATATTGTCATCGAAATTTGGCGTAAAATTTTTAAAATGCTGAAAGTCTAGCAAAACTTTCTCATCATTACTCTTCTTTTGCATACAATCTTATATCCTTTAGTTTTACGAATTATATCACAAAATAAGAATTTTGAAAAGGGTAAAGAAAGATATTTGAAAAATTGAATATATATATACGCAATATAAATTTAAAATTAAAAAACTCATAGTTTAAGCTATGAGTTTTATCTTCTTGTCAATATTTTGCCCAAAAAACAACCTAAAGTAACCATTACTTGTAAAATTATGCCGATTATAAAAATAAACCAATATGCCGTAGAATTTAGAATTAAATAAATAGTGCCTAACCCCGTCCAGACAAACCCTGAAATAGAAATGAAAACAGCCAATTTATTAAACCATAAACTACTGAATATTATCGCTAGTATAAAACTTATAGGCAGTGCGCCAATAAATATTAAATACAGTCTATCCAAATTAGTAGTACTAGTCAATATATAAAAGGTAATTGCAGCAATTAACCAAACACCTAATATGCTTAAAAATGTTATTACTAAATTCTTAATAGTAAACTTTCTATCAATATTTCTCTTCTTAGAATAAATTAAATCATTAACTTTTACACCAAAAAAATCTGCTATGCAAACTAGAGTCTCAATATCTGGCAAAACTGCTCCCACTTCCCATTTAGACACCGCTTTGTCAGAATAATTTAGTGCTTCAGCTAGTTTTGTCTGAGTGAGATTTCTAGACTTACGCAATTTTAATAAATTGTGCGAAAAGTTTTGCTTAATCTCATCTTCCGTCATATAGCCTCCTAAATATTTTTTAAATTATACCATAAGAGTACGAAAAAAACAAACAAAATGATGACTTTTGCCTTTAATTTAGCCAACTCTCTTGTCAAGAGAGTTGAGATAACACACAAGAGAATCGTTTTTTGTATATTAGGGTGCAAAAATATACAATAATAAATATAATGGAATTGTAAGAGAAAAGGAGGCAATATTATGAAGATAGCACTGACAGCAGAAAGTACTATAGACCTACCACATAACCTATTGGAAAAATACAAAATTCAAACAATTCCTTTCTATATAAATATGGGAGATGAAACATTTCCTGATGAAGAAGGTATTTCTAAAAAAATTTATCAATATGTAGACCAAACTAAGCAGTTACCAAAGACAGCAGCCGTTAATCGTACTGATTATGAAGAATTTTTTACTAAAATTTTAAAAGATTATCAAGCAATTATTCACATTTCATTAAGCAGTGAAATTAGTAGCGCATACCAAAATGCTTATGCTGTAGCGACTAATATGCCTGAAGTATTTGTAATTGACTCCAAACAGCTATCTACAGGTATCGCCCTACTTGCTATTTATGCTAGAAAATTAATCGATGATAACTTGGAAGCTTATCAGGTAGCCGATTTGGTAACAAAAAAGACAACATCAATTCAAACTGGATTTGTATTGGAAAATCTCCAATACCTACATAAAGGTGGTCGTTGTAGCGCAATGGCGAAATTTGGTGCAAATTTATTAAAAATTAAACCACAAATAGCGATGATTAATGGAAAACTTATACTAAAAAGAAAATTCTCAGGCCCGATGAACAAAGTAGTAGAAAAATATTTTGATGCTTTAATGCAGGACTATCCCGCACCAAATCTAGACTACGTATTCATAACGCACTCATCAGAAATGCCAGAAGCAGTATCAATCTTAACAGAAAAATTAAAAAATAGGGGGTTTAAAACGATTTATGACACATTTGCAAACGGCACTATATCCAGCCACTGTGGCCCAAACTGTATCGGAGTACTCTTCGATAGAGGCAAAGAGAGTGAACCGAGCAACTAATCTAATTATTCTCGGAGACTCTAATGCAAAAGGAATTACTAATAAGAATTCACGCCTATCACTATGTCAAGTAAATGCCGCAAGCCTTATTGCTAATCACTTTCAATTTCCTTTGACTAATCTATCATACTATGGACAAACTATTGCAAAAGTTTGCCAAAGAGGCTTTTTATCTAAAATATTAGCTCACAAAATGCCACACAAACGCAACTTAGTAGTTATTAATCTAGGTTCAAATGACGCAGATTACAACTGGATAGATGTAGGAATCACAGGTGGCACACAACACGGACCACGTACTAGCCCAGAGGACTTTGAAAAATTTTATACTGAATTAGTATTAAATTTAAAAAAGCATGGCTTTGAAGTACTAATTTGCTCATTACTTCCTCTGGTTTCTGCTCGTTATTTTGATAGTACTCTCTGTAACCTTAGTCCAAAAGAAAACATACTAAAACTCCTAGATGGAGACAAAAATAATTTAATAATTCACCAAGACATATTTAACAATTTAATTTTGAAAATCGCACAGGGGTTAAATATCCCTTTGCTAGATTTACGTAATATTATACTCTCTACACCTAATTGGCAAGACTTATATAGTGTGGACGGGATACATTTGACAGAAGAAGGTCAAGAACTTATTGCAAATAAAATTATATCTAGTTACAGTTTAGAATAATTTTTATAAATTATAAAAAAGGTAAAGTAATATCAAACTTTACCTTTTTATATATAGAATTTTAATTATTAATGCTACATTGCTTTATTAAAAAATCCCTTATTAATCTAATTTAAAACTTTTCAAATACTCTACGTTTTCACTCGCTCTTTTGTAATATTTTTGGCAAGCAGATTCAAAGGAAACATACACTTCACCATTAACATACACTATTCCTTCTGCCATACAAGAGCCTCTAAAACTTCTTTGCAACTCTGCATCATCCAAGTACCACACCGGTACATCAACATTATTAACTTTCAAGGTACTGTCGCTATTATCTGTAAATACATTCTTATATATATAAAAGTATGAATTTGCTTTAGCGCCATATGATGTAGACAAAACTATTCTTCCACTTTTGGTTACTGTCATTCCTTGTACTGAATTTCTAATAGACAAAATTTTATTGGGAGTGGTAGATTCTATGCCAAATGGTCTTTCACTATTAATTTCAAAAGCACTAACAATAGCTTTGTTATGATATCCATCATTCGCTAAAAACCAATGACTTTCATCAGTCTCATAATTCCCCTCTCTATAAAACTCGCCTACCCATAGCATTCCATTAGAAACACAGCAAAAACTTGCTTCATTTTGTGGATTAAAATAATCTATTACTTCTATGCTTTGACCATTTTCTGCTTTCAGTAAATCAGCAACATTTAATCTATATACACGATTGCCAGAAGCAACCCACATATTTACTCCATCAGTTGCAACACCACCACAGTGCCCATAAAAATCTCTATTATTTACCTGTAGAGTTACATACTTAACATCATTATTTGACTTTTTGCTCACAACATAAAGTCTTGAGGGCTTACTGGAATCTAGCATATAACCACTGAAGACAAACAAATCTTCATCTTCAAGATAAGTTAACCCCTGTTGTGTAAAACCCTCTTTTATTCCAGGAATACTAACTGTTACCTCTGCATCAGCATTAAATAACTTATATTGATAATTTAATATATGAAAAGAAATTTCTATGCTTAATACTATAAATAGCGAAGACAAAATCCATATAATATTTTTAGATATTGCACTCATTTCCTCTCCTTTGTAAAATATAAATCATAAAATAACATTTAAAAAATTAGTAAAAAATATAAATAATTAAATAAATAATTGAAAAAGCCTCAAATATCAAATGGAAAAATTTAATTTAAAACTAAGCTAAATAGACTTAAAACTTTAAAAATATATACACAAAATTAAAGATAACTGTTAATCATATTATATACCCAAATTCCAATAAAGTAAATAGTTTTACTAAAATACGCATTTTTTACAATTATAACGAATAAAAATAATCTGTTTTAAATTTCTTTTAAATTATTTAATAGTATGCTATAATGGCATAAACTGTAGAGTTGGAGGTTTTATAATGCAAAAAATTAGAATAGGTATTGTAGGTTATGGAAACTTAGGCAAAGGAGTACTTAGCGCGCTAGAGCAACAAAAAGATATGGAACTAGTAGCAATATTTACTCGCAGAGAACCAAACAGCTTGGGTCTGAAGGTCAAAAATGTACAAAAAATGGATAATTTACCTAATTTTGTAGACAAAATTGATGTAATGATATTGTGTGGAGGTAGCGCGACCGACTTACCTAAGCAATCTCCCGAAGTTCTAAAATACTTTAATATTGTAGATAGCTTTGATACACATGCTAATATTCCAGAGCATTTTGATACACTAGATAAAATTGGGAAGCAAAATAATACTCTAGGTTTACTCAGTGCAGGCTGGGACCCTGGATTATTTAGTATGGCTAGAATACTTTTTAACTCAATAACACCAGATGGTGTAGATTATACTTTCTGGGGGAAAGGTGTTAGTCAAGGGCACAGTGATGCAATTCGTAGAGTTGAAGGAGTGGCTGATGCAGTACAGTACACTATTCCACGCGAAGCTTCTGTTTCTGCAGTACGCTCTGGCATTTGCCCTACTTTGTATACAAAAGATAAGCACTTGCGCGAATGCTTCGTAGTGCTAAAAGAGGGCGCAGATGCGCAAAAAGTAGAGAATGAAATAAAATCAATGCCAAATTATTTTGCTGATTATGAGACAATAGTACACTTTATTAGCCAACAAGAACTTAAAGAGAACCACTCCACCCTACCACACGGCGGTTTTGTGTTCCGTTCAGCAAAATCTGTCAACAACAATAAATTTTTAATGGAATTTAACTTATCGCTTGATAGCAATCCAGAATTTACCGCTTTGGTATTAGTCGCATATGCTCGCGCAGTATTTAGACTTCACTCAAAAGGACAGACTGGAGCAATTACCGTATTTGATATACCTTTATCCGCTATCAGCCCTTTATCACCAGAAGAGCAACGCAAAAAACTATTATAGGAGAAATAATATGATACACTCGCTAGCTGGAGGAAAATTACGCGATATTGAATATGCAGATTTTGTAAAAGTGCAAATTATCGACAAAGACCCACCTCAAATATACTGGTACACTACGGATATAATTGACCTAAAAATTGGGGACAAAGTATTAGTACCTTATGGAGCAAATAATATTCTTGTGGAAGGAGTAATACAAAAAATAGAAAGAAATTTAAATAGCCAAAACGCTCCTATGCCAATTCGTAGAACAAAACAAATTGTTAAAAAAATTTAAAATGCAAAAATTAGCATTATACTAGCAATTTTTATCACTATACCCGTTAAAATTATACACTTACGCACATAGTTATCCACTTTTCCACAATGATAAGTTTATAAATCTTGTAATTTTTTGTATAATTTAGTCTAAATATTTTTAATTTTTTGTGGATAACTTTCTCCCTTTTATTCAATTAATTTATAATAAATTTAATTATTTTATTAATTAATATACTTATTTTTTATATATTTTTACTTTTCTAGTTTTAATAATAAAACAAAAAACTCTTATGGTTTATATTGCCATAAGAGTTTTGTTATAAAATATTTATTTACTTTTACTATAAATCCATTGCCCCATGTGAAGGCATAGCACTATTCTCTTTCTCTGGAGCATTTGCGATAATACATTCAGTAGTCAACAATGTGCTACTAGCACTAGCTGCATTTTGAAGAGCAGAACGAGTTACCTTTGTAGGGTCTATAATTCCTGCTTCTATCATATCTACATATTTATCATTCAAAGCATCATATCCAAAATTTGGCTTATCACTAGATAAAATTTTGTCTATAACTACCCCACCGTCAATACCTGCATTTTGAGCAATTTGTCTAATAGGAGCATACAAACAATTAAGTATAATCTTGGCACCTACTTTTTGGTCGCCATCAAGTTTGTTAATAAGTTTTTGTAATGCTGGTATTGTGTGAAGCAACGCTACACCACCACCGCATACGATTCCTTCTTCTACAGCGGCACGAGTAGCAGACAAAGCATCATCAATACGCAATTTCTTTTCCTTCATCTCGATTTCGGTCGCACTACCCACCTTGATTACAGCCACACCACCAGCAAGCTTTGCCAGTCTTTCTTGCAATTTCTCTCTGTCATAATCACTACTGCAAACTTCAATTTGTGCCTTAATCGCAGAAATACGCTCATCAATTTGTGATTTATCACCAGCGCCCTCAACTATGGTAGTAGTATCCTTGGTAACGACTACGCTATGAGCACGTCCCAAGTCTGATAGGCTTGCATCTGCCAAATTCCTACCTAACTCATCACTAATTACATTTGCACCAGTAACTATAGCCAAATCTTGTAGCATAGCCTTTCGTCTGTCTCCAAAGCCAGGAGCCTTGACTGCTACGCAAGTGAAAGTACCACGCAACTTATTAATAATTAGGGTGGTAAGGGCTTCACCTTCAACCTCATCGGCTACTATCAGTAATTTTTGACCAGTTTTTACTACTTGCTCAAGAATAGGCAAAATTTCTTGGGTAGTGCTAATCTTCTTGTCAGTTAGCAAAATAAACGGATCCTCAAGCACTGCCTCCATTTTGTCCATATTGGTGCTCATATAACTACTTGCATAACCTCTATCAAATTGCATACCCTTTACAACTTCAAGTGTAGTATCCATGGTCTTTGACTCTTCCACAGTAATCACACCATCTTTACCTACCACTTGCATTGCTTCGCCTATAAGCTTACCTATGTTTTCATCACCAGCAGAGATACTTGCGACCTGCTCAATAGACTTGGCATCTTCTATAGGCTTACTTTGTGCTTTTAACTCAGCTACTACTACATCTACCGCTTTAGCAATACCTCTCTTTAGCACCACAGGGTTAGCACCTGCTGTAGCATTCTTGAGCCCTTCATGGATTATGCTCTGCGCCAAAACAGCGGCCGTGGTCGTACCATCACCAGCGATATCATTGGTTTTTACAGATACTTCTTTGATAATTTGCGCCCCGAGATTTTCAAAAGGGTCTGCCAGCTCGACTTCTTTTGCTATTGTAACTCCATCGTTGGTAATCAAAGGACTCTGAAATTTTCGGTCAAGCACTACATTTAAGCCTTTTGGTCCCAGAGTAACCTTCACAGCGTTAGCCAAAACATCTGCTCCACGCTCTAGGCTTTGGCGAGCCTGCTCGCCTGATT
This sequence comes from uncultured Clostridia bacterium, assembly GCA_944381255.1. Lineage (GTDB taxonomy): Bacteria > Bacillota > Clostridia > Christensenellales > UBA1242 > UBA7867. The sequence continues at coordinate 18,362 of CALWKL010000080.1, forward strand.
GTATTAATTTAGACATTTTTCCCCTCCAAACATTATTTTAATTTAGCCAAAACATCTGACTGGCGCAAAATAATATAATCATCGCCATCAAATTTAAATTCGCTACCAGCATACTTTGGATACAAAATCTTATCACCAACAGAGATAACCATTTTGATTTCTTTACCGTCGATAATCCCTCCAGGGCCGACAGCTACCACATCAGCAATCTGAGGCTTCTCTTGAGAATTACCTGGGAGCAATATTCCACTCGCAGTTGTAGCCTCCGCAGCGACCTGCTTTATGACAATTCTGTCAAACAATGGTTCAATGTTCATTTTTACACCTCAATTAATAAAAAAATGTTTGCACTTCTTACAAACCATAATATTTTACCACACATTTATATTTTTGCAACTACTTTAAGACACTTTTTTTGCAATATTTTATAAATATTTTTCATATTTTATATTATGTCATTTATCAACCCTTATCGAGAAACTATAATTTTAGGTAAAAAACCAAAAAATAAAAGCAAAAAACACAAAATAACTATTACTTTTTTGTATTTATTGCTATTTTTTGCTGTAATTTTTTTCATTTTTTTCCAAATTAAAAGTTTATTAAAAATTCCCACCACGCAACAAGTTAGCTATTATGCAGTATTTATGCCAATAGAAGCAAGTGATTACTCAACAGCAGAGACTCTGGCTTCTGATTCAAAAGCTAGAGGAGGCGCAGGAGTAATATACAAAGATGGCGAAAATTTTTGTGTAATACTCGCAGTTTATCCAAACAAAGAGTATGCTACACAAGTAATCAGCCAATTACAAG
>CALWKL010000081.1 GCA_944381255.1 uncultured Clostridia bacterium
GGCCTATTTATGAAAAACTGGGAGGAAAAAGATGCCCTTGGGCGCTGTACCAGTACAAAAGATTATGATGATGTACGCAAAGTTTGCGACTCAATCGGCATTCCCTATTATTCAGTAAATTTTAGCAAGGAATATTATGAGCGTGTCTTTGAGTACTTTTTAAAAAGTTATCGTGAAGGGCGAACTCCTAATCCCGATGTTTTGTGCAACAAAGAGATTAAATTTGGACCTTTTTTGGAGCGCGCAAAAGTCTTGGGGGCTGATTATGTAGCTACTGGACACTATGCAAAATGTGAAACGATTGATGGTCTACATTACCTAAAAAAGCCTCGTGATAAGAATAAGGACCAAACGTATTTTCTTAATCAGTTAAGCCAATCACAACTAAATAACATTCTATTCCCATTGAGCGAACTCACCAAACCCGAAGTAAGAGAAATTGCATCCTCTCACCACCTAGTTACTGCACAAAAAAAAGATAGTACAGGTATTTGTTTTATTGGAGAACGCAATTTTAGAGAATTCCTATCACACTATCTACCAGCACAAAGTGGAGAAATCAAAACTTTAAACGGCAAAACTATAGGTACTCATCAAGGGTTAATGTATTATACAATCGGTCAACACAAGGGTTTAGGCATAGGCGGACAAAAGAATGAATCTCAAGACCCTTGGTTTGTAGTAAAAAAAGATTTAACTACAAATACCCTATATGTTGACCAAGGCAAAGAAGAAGCATTGCTAGCCTCTGGTTTGATAACAGCAGGATTTAATTGGATACCCACCCGACCTAAGCAGACCACATTTAGATGCTTTGCAAAAGTGCGCTATAGACAAGCAGACCAGAATGTTACCGCCACAATTGAAGGCGATAATGTGCGACTCCTATTTGACCAACCCCAAAGAGCGATTGCCGAAGGTCAATTTGCAGTACTATATGACGAAAATGAAAACTGTCTAGGTGGCGGAGAAATAAGCCAAGTAATCAAATAATATTTTTACTCTTTTTAATTTTATTATTGTCTAATTATAAAATATATAGAATTATAAAATATATAGAAAAAAAAATCGAGCTTACTTACTGCTCGATTTTTTAATTATAATTTTGCTTAAATTTTATTAAATTGCTATTATTTTACATAAAGACAAGTTTATATTTTAGAAATTCACAATATTTAAATATTACTTATTTTACTGTAAGTTTAAATATTTCTAACAGTTACATCAATAGATTGCCATCGCTAGTCTCTATAACTTTGAGAATATTAACCTGTACTCCAGTATCTGCATCTACATAAATATAATAAGTTGCACCATCGTTCACACACATAAACTCATAGCACAGATTTTCCCCTACATACTGATTTGGTATTACACATAATCTAGTTGTACGCACGTCCATATCGCTTGATACAGCATCTAGAGCTTGCGCTTCTGTTATACTTGCAGAGAGATTTTCTCTTTCGACATGATTATAAGCATAACTTTGCGCTTCCCAACCCACTATATCACCTGTATCTAGGGCAATTTTAACTTTTATCATATCTGGATAAATTATCACATCATCTTCAATACAAGTAAGATTGATATATGCAAACCCAAGACTTACCGTACTCCATACTGCCCCCATATTTTCAAATCCTAGAGTTTTTGCAAAATTTTCTGCTATGGTACGACACTCATCTTCGCTTTTTAGACTCTCGCCTACTTCGTACGAACTATTCAGTTGCAGAAGTATTCCACCACGCTTAGATACTTGTGCGTAGTACTCTACATTATCCTTGCTTAGCATAAAGTCAAAAGTATCAAAATTACCACCGTTAGTTTCTCCGTTTGCCTTGATAGTATAATTAGGGAACCATTGCTTTAGTCTTATCAAGGCTTCTTCGCTATTTATTTCTGTCTCAGGTAACCCCTTTATTTCTTTGTTTGTGGTAGATTCACTAAAAGGTCCATCATAGATAAGTTGCGGGTAGTCGTTGATTTCATTATGCAAACCAGAGAACTCGTTGTCAAAATTGTTTGTATTCTTGTTAGGGTCTGCTATATTATCTACTATAGAATATCCACTAGAAATCAATACTGATAATCTATTGAGTTCATACTTAATATTTTGACTAGAAGTATGCAGGTTTTCAATTTGGTCAAAATCATCTAAGGTTAATTCCTGACCTTTAGCAAGATTTTGTTGCAATATCAGAGAATATCCACTCAACTGATTTACAAATTTAACTGTGTCAGTTATCGAATTGTGCTCAATAGGCAAAGTTGCAATATTATTTTGTGCAGTATTTGATAGTGCTACTAAACTTGCCAAATATCTCTCTTGAACCTCAGCATCGGTACTTACCTTCAATTTTGATAGATTTGACTCGATATTATTTACGTTATCTGTTAATTCATAAAGATTACGCTCGTATACGTATTCCAATTGTGTCTTATATTGACCCAAAGCATTTGTAGTCATTCCTAAGTTGATACCTGTCCACGCTACTGCTGCCGCAAGCACCACACCAGCAAATACCGTACTGCCTATAATCCAACCTTTCTTTTTGCTCTTATTTTCCATCATAACCTCCTTATTTTGCAAAATTATGCTTTCCGATAGTTACTACAATTTGCCTAGACCATATCCAACTACTTGTGGCTGTATTTGGATTATAATAATAGATACAACCATAAGTTGGGTCCCAACCGTTCAATGCATCTCTTGCGGCATTGTAGGCAGTTTGATTTGGCTCTAGATTTATTTGCCCATCAGAGACAGCAGTAAAAGCATACGGTTGATAGATTACACCATAAATAGTATTTGGAAAAGAGCTACTCTTTACACGATTCAATATTACAGCCCCTACTGCTACTTGGCCAGCATAAGGCTCACCGCGAGCCTCAGCGTATATACATTTTGCCAACAAATATAAGTCATTGCTACTTTGACTAGACAAATTCATACCCAAAGCCGCTGCAGTTTTGCTACCTACTATTCCATCTGCTACCAAATTATTATTTTTTTGAAACTTAATCACAGCAGAACGAGTCAATGGTCCATAGATTCCATCGACCGAACCAGTATAATATCCCCAATTTTTTAGCTTTGTCTGTACTGTTCTTATTTGCGTTGTAGTCAAGCCAGTCGAAATGGTATCTTCAGTATAAATTTGCATAGTAGGTATATACAGGCCTAGCACACCGATACCCACTATAGCAAAAAGACAACACCCTAGAGCCAACCCTTTTAATAGAGTTTTATTCATTACTTACCTCCAAAAAAAATTATTTATAATATCCAAAATCTTAGAGCGATAAGTTATATCCTTTAAATTATCAGGATTAGTTGCCACAAAACATAAAGGAGGATATACTACACACCACCAGTTATTGCCAGTACCAGTCCCCAATTCGAGTA
>CALWKL010000082.1 GCA_944381255.1 uncultured Clostridia bacterium
GCGACTTAACCGAAATATTTGACATCAAAGATACTACTACTGCCGCCAGTGGATATATAAAGGTCAATAGAGCAGGCCCAGGATTGCCACAAATTATCCAAGTAATCACAAATAGAATAGAAACAAATATGATAGTACCTATATTTGTCTTTAAAGCACCCCACAAAGAAAATCTTTCTCCAGTCTTAGGAGTGACTACAAATATTGGCTTATACCCCAAAAGACATAGACATACATTACCTATATAAGATGTTGCCAAAGAACCTACACAAATGAATATCATAGCAGTAGCAATTAACGCTCTTCCCAGGGATTCAAACTTGGCATTAAATATAATTAATTCAATCAAGGTAACAGCAAAGGACAGCAGACCCATAAGCACTACTACTATACCATATTGAGTAGATTCAAATCCCAACCCCCACATCACTAGAGTAGATATTAAAATAAATAAACCACAAAAAGGAGCAAAAATTTTTGCGATTCTTAGTGATGTGTACAAGTCAATCTTAGCAAACAATGGCACTGCTTTTGAACGTATAGCACGACGCAATATTCCTTTTTTAGCGGCTTCTATCTCACCTTGTACCCATCTAACTTCACGTTTTTTAAATCCAGCATAGTTTAAAGGATAGGCTTCGTATGCTATAACATTATATGCATATTTGATACTATACCCTTTTGATGCTAAAACCATAGAGAATGCGGTATCCTCTACCACTACTTCGGGAAATCCTCCACAAGCAAGCCATGCCTCTCTAGATATTACCATTCCATGTCCAAGTAGTGTAAGTTGCCCATATTTATTTCTCATTAATTGAGTGCAATGATAACTTATACGCATAGTACAACGCATATTACTATCAAACCAGTTAGTCCCCTTTAGTGGCTCATGACACGCCTGCACTCCGCCCAAAGTCTTGTCATCTTGGAAATATTTTAGCATTTGAGTAAGGAAATCATATTGTAATACTTCATCACAGTCCATTACAGCAAAGTAATCATAATCGTCACGAGAGCTAAGGTACTCATTTAGAGCGCCTCCCTTGAAGCCTTTTCGGTTTTCTCTTCGAGAGACAGTAATAGTGTACCCTTTTGCACGCAACTCTTCTACCACTTTGTCCATCTCGGCACGCACTTTTTCATTGGTACTATCATCAAGCAACACAACTTCAAAATTACTATAATTTTGCTTTACGCTTTTACGCAAAGCCTTCGCATCAAACTCATTGTAGTAGCAATATATTAGTAGCACTTTGCTATTAATTGTCAACTCTTTTTCATCCATCTCGTGATAGTATGCCTGCCATTTCTTACGAGTGGCATAGTATAGTATTAGATAAATAGTATCTCTAAAAGATGATACCCACAACAATAGCACACCTATTAAGTTTATCGCTAGGAATATACCCACTATAACTTTAATTGTATCGTTAGATAATGCGGTAAATTCCGGGCTATAGAACATCGCAAACCACATATATACTACATACGCAAGCCCTGCAAGCAACAATAAACATAACAAGTTCACCGCCAAAGGCGACCTTTTCATTTGTATTCCCCTTTTCCTTTTATAAGATAATAACAAAAAAATTTTATCATAAGCGTGTACATATGTCAATGTAAAAAACGCAAAAGGATAATTTATTTAATAAAATACTGCTTTTCTCCCTCTACTCCATAACCATTTTTTCTAGCGGATAGAGCCTGATAATCTTCACTAGATACAGTATCGAGAATGGCTTCTGCTGTCTGTATCTCTAGTTCTAAATTATATAAATTATCACGAACTGAGTGTAGCGTAGCAGATTTGCTCGCTATGGTAGTAAATTGCCAAATAGCAATTACTATTAGGCTAGCACAACCAATAATTTCTAATAAAAACACAATAGCTAATTTTTTAGACATATACCCTCCTATTCATATAGGAGTATTTTAGCATATTGAATTATTCTTTAAATGCACTTTTGCAAAAATAGTTTTAAAAAGCCAAAACCCCACAACAAAAGCCAAAAAATGATAAAATCTAAAATCGCCATAGTCCACCCAATATATCAATCCTACCAAACTAATGCCAAAGACAAGAATAGACAAAAAGCCATATAGACAATAAAAGCCATTTTTTATATTAATACTTAATTTTTTCTTTTTTGTAAATTTTTTTGAATTTTTTAATAATTTAATGTTTTTATTATTTATTTTTTTTGAAATGTTTTCCACTTTTTTATTATCGCTTGGCAAAAAGGTAATTTGCCTTTTTACTTCCATTATTACATTATTATCACTTTTAAAAGATTTATTTTCTAAATTTTCACTATTATTTATTGATTTTTTTTGATTTTTTAGTAATTTTCGCTTGTCTATATTTTCTTTATTAAAATATTTAACAAGCCAGCGAAACAACACAACTAATAAACTATCCATTGCACTAAAAAAAAGCCCAAGGCAAAGAATTAGTAAAAATATATATCCTTGCCCTAGACTTTCAAATAGCATTATTTAAATATCCTCCTAAACAAACTCTTTTTCTCGCCCACATAATTGATAGATTTGACTTCTCCGCTAAGCGCCACACAACCTGTATCAATATTTAGATTGGTTACTTCCAAATTATGTCCTAAAATTTCCAATCGTTCCCCACGCACTACGCACACAAACTGCGAGTGGATTGCGACTTCGACATTTTCTACCCCAGTTATCTCTAATTTGTTTCCATTGTCCAAAAGAATTTTGTGTTCTGTGAATCTTTTTTTTGTATCAATTTCTGCCATACGCACCTCTTTTTTACTAAGGTATGCTTTCAAAATTTCCTTTATACATAAAAAATAAAAGTGCATAATAGCACTTTTAAATTTTTTCTTGAGAGTCTATAGTTGTGCTAGGGCTAGCTTCGCTATGCATAGATGAACTACGGTAACTGACAGTATTTTGCATAGTGCCGAAGTCATCTATTTAAAAATAGTAATTTTTAAGCGAATAAACTTTATTTATGTTTTTGTATGCTTGGAATGCATACTTTTATCCTTAATTATTTATGTTTACTTAATTTTTTAACTAAAAAGTAGCAATAGTAAATTGCTACTTTTGTCTATTCATTTGAATTTGGTTCGACAACTTTTATCGCGTGGAAAGTTGAATCAAAATAACATGCATCGCCACGGAAACTTGCTGATATTACTAATTTATAGTCATAATACCCATTTGCACTAGTAGCACCCTCGCCTTGCCAATTTGCTTGGTCATAATTTGAAGATACAAAATAAATAATTGGCTCATTATCCAATAATCTCTCAGCACGGCTATTAAGCATAACTACTTTTACAGTAACATCACTTGGGGTAGATGTCTCAATGGTAGTACTTACATTCATAGCACTTGCAGGCAAGGTATACTCTACTTCTTGCCCATCATTCTCTATTACCAAAGTATAGTCGACACCATATTTTAGTTCTTTAGCAGCCACTACCAAATCAGTCTCGAAATAAAAGTCTTGGAAATTTGGTAAGCCCATAGCATACGCACGCAAACGGTAACTACCTACAGGCAAACTGTCTAGCCAAACATTGTTGCCAGTTTGTGCTAGAATTGTGTATTCCGCTTTATTCAAAGGGCGGTATGCGTATTGAATATAACTAGCTAACTCGGCATACTTTGACTTTAGCGCATTGGTAAATATATCCAAATCTCCATCTCCAACTTGCCAGTTAAGAGCTGCATCTACTTCGTCCCCATATCCCATAAATATAGTATTGTATGAAATATCAGAATCAACTAACGCTAGGCTTATATCAGCCTTCTTTATTGTGTAAGTAATATCATCTAATACTAGAGAATTGTACTTTGCTCCACCATCTAGAGTAACTCTTACATCATAAGTACCTGCATCAACAGGAGTATCATCATACGCTTCTGTTTTGTCAGAACTTTGCTCTCTGTATTCAACTTTTGATACAGTTACACCCTGAGGTAGATTTAATTTTAAAATATCGTCTATAGATAGAGCCTCTCCAGTGTAAGTCTTTTCGTAATTTTTAGTATATTCTAAATCAAGATTTTGACGAGATACAGACACATTGAATGTAGTGGTCATAGTCTTATACCGTACTACTACCACTTGATTCTCTGCTGCTTGATTAAATTGATTGGAGGTAGTACCATCATCATATTCAATATATACAATATCTGCATTGTTAAGATGTAGGTCAGTCTTGCGCCCATTCTTATATTCTACTGTAAACACTCCATCATATAGTGCTGGAGTTATAATATCCCCCACCACAAATTCTGTAGTAGATGGAAGAGTCTTTATCCTTATGGCACTAATTTCATCATTAGCGCCACACCCTCCTAGACCTAGAGCACCTAGTCCTGCCATGGTACAAATTGACAATGCACATAACCATTTTTTCATATTTAATATTCTCCCATTTTTAGTATGTTTAATTATTGCAGAAATAAACCTACAAATAGCCTAAACTAACTTACACTACTAAGTACTATTTATTATAAACAAATTTTAGATTTTTTACAAATGATTTTGTTTGATTTTGTCAAAAAATTTAACATTTTAAGATATTTTAAAATTAAACTTTGATATTAAGTGAACAAATAAAAGTTGTCATTTATACTCGAATTTACAAGTATTTCTCTAAAAACGGTATTGATTTATCAACATTAATTTGCTATACTAGAAGATATAAAAGAGGGGAAAATATGCAATCTACACTTAGACAAAATAATTCTTTAGAAAATATAATCGAAAGACTGGGCACTCAACAAATAGAGAAAAAAGTAAAATACATTCAAGAAAATTTTGGCTTGAGCACCAAAGTAATTTATTCTTCACCCACAATACTTACTCTAGATATAGAAGATGAGTCCAATCCTCATAGCCTACCTTTCAAACTAAAATTTTACAGAGAAAAACTAGGCTTTACAAAAGAAGTATTTGCTAAAAATCCAAACTTACTACAATTAGATTGTAACAGCCATAGTCAAACTTCGGTAATCGGCAAAATTGAAAGTTTAGAGATGCTTGGATTTACTCTCAAACATATCCGTAGCGCGCCAATACTTTTGAGCCTAGATAGCGCCCCAACATCTCCTAGCCCTACATCTATTAGGCAAAAAATAATTAATCTTAAGACTATGGGTATATCAGACAAAGCGTGGCTATCTTATCCTCTAATATTAGCTATGGACTGTAACATAAAATCTACTAGCCCTACTTCGATAGCCTGCAAAATGCAATTTTTTGCAAAAGAATTTGGGTTTGATGGCACACAAATTAACAGTTTCTCACGGCTATTAGGTATGGACTGCTCTATAGAAACTGACAACCCAGCGGCATTGATAAACAAAAGAGATTTTTATCTAAATAGAGTGGGGCTAAGTCTAATAGATTTGGCTAAATTCCCACACTTATTAGGATATGATTGCGACCCAAATAGCAAGAATAGAACTTCAGTATCACGCAAAATAGACATCTTCTTAGAGAATGGAATTGATTTAGAAATACTGCAAAAAATGCCACTTTTGATTGGTATGCCTCGTGATGCAATAAAGGTTCGCTATATGCTGTATCGTGTATCAGGGCTAGACAAGCTACCTCATAGTTCGAGCATTTTTGTCCAAAATGAGTGTAAGACTTACGCTAGATACAAATATCTCGATACCGAGATACACCCTCAAGGAAATTTTCGTCCAATTGCTTATGATGAAGCAAAATTCCAACGAGCCTTTGATATTCGCACCACCGACCTAATGCAAAAATATCCATTAGATACACAAGCACTGCAAGATTTGGAGCAACAATATGCTAATCTTCCAAGCACCACGCAACCAATAAAACTAGACAGGTGTGAATTAGATTATATTTGTGCAGAGAAGCAATAGGAGTCTTTCTATGACTATAGAAGAATTATCTGTCGTGTTAGGCGAAAACGCAGAGACTGCTACCCAATTAGCAGAAAACTATCCTTTAATCCTTGAAATGTCAGTAGAAGAGTTATCTCAAAATTTCCATATTTTGATAAAAGCAGGAGTATCCCCTCTCGATATACATAGTTTACTTTGGATAGTGCCAAGTATTTTTGTTGTTGACCCTAAAAAATTTATTTTAAATATTAAGAAAAAGCAAATTCAATGCATATTAAATAAGGAAAATTTTGTAGAAAAAATTTATTCAGAGCCGCAATTTTTATTAAATTAACAAATTTTTTGCTTTTTTATCATATAACTTACTTTTAGTACTAAAAATCTTCTATCTTTGTTTGACTTTTATAATATTAATAAGATAAAATCAATCTAAAGGAGGCTAAAAGTATGAAAGAAGGAATGAAAAGCGTAATTTTAACACTAGCATCAATTATTTTTTCCGGGCTCACATTAGTTTTCTTTGCTGTGCCAAACTTTTACATAGGCGAAGGCGAGCACACATTTGAAACATCTGGCTTTGACGGGTTCGATGGTGGTACTGACTTTATGAAAGCAATGCTAATACTTACTTGTATTTTTGTAGGGCTTACAGTTTTATTTGGAATTGCAAAAATTTTGACTGATAGCAAAGTCATCTCTAGCAAAAAAGCTTCAAAATTTGTCAATATGATTTTTGTAATTAGTGCATTTATTATGGTCGTATGCACAGTGCTATACTGCATCTCAATCGGAGCAATGGTAAACGACACAACTCTTGATTTTGGTAGCTTCGGCGATTTGATTGGTATTGGCGATGTACAGACTATCAAGCCTACTATTTGGGCACTTGTGCTTATGTCTGTAATGAGTGCGATTGGTTTCCTTGCTGGACTTTTCTCACTAAATAAAAAAAGTGGAAAGAGAAGAAAATAAGAATGAAAGTTAGTGTTAAAAAAGAATGATGCTTTTATTTGCATCATTCTTTTTTTTATTAAAATATTTAAATTATTAATTTATTAAAACTATATTTACTACTGTAAAAAATAAATAATAAATAATTAATAAAAATTATTAAAAAATCAAAAAATTATTACGACAATACTATAAAACTATATTTCTTATTTAATATTTTTACTATGATTTTTATAAAATAATCGAATATTTTTATTAACTAAAAAATTATTTCCCCAAGCAAAACCTAGCAAAGATTTCATTGATTATTTTTTCGTTAGCACATTCGCCAGTAATTTCCCCTAGTTTATTCCAAGCCTGCATCAAAGTTACCGCAAGGCAATCTAGAGTAGCGATAGAGCAGTGCTCAATGGTATCAATAAGGGCTTCTCTAGCAGATTTTAGTAATTCTATATGACGGGTATTAGTAAGAAAATCTCCACCCAGAAGGACTCCGCTATTGATAGTCTTATCAAAAATTAATTGTTTTAATTTATCAATATTTTTGCCAGTTTTTGCACTTATAGCTATATCAAAATCGGGGGCAATATTGTCAATTAAATCTGACTTGTTTGCGACTAATATTTTATTTATAGCCTGAATATTTGGCCTATTATTATCTGTCGCATCACATAGCACTACTACAATATCAGCGTGAGATATTTCTTGCCTTGCTCGCTCTATACCAGCACTTTCTACACGGTCAGTAGTATCTCTTAGTCCTGCAGTATCTACAATATTAAATCGCACGCCAAGATATTCATAACTTTCTCTTACAGTGTCTCGAGTAGTGCCAGCAATATCAGTTACAATAGCGCGTTCGTAACCTAGTAATTGATTAAGTAAACTTGATTTACCAGCATTAGGCAATCCTGCTAGGACTACATTTACCCCATTAGCTACTAGCAGGCCAGTGTCAGCTGTAGACAACTTATTATCTATCTTTTCTACTAATTGCTGACACTCTGTAGCCACTTTTTGAGCAGTAATATACTCAATATCATGCTCTGGGTAGTCGAGAGCAACATTCAATTCGCACATTATTTCGGTAAGAGCATTTTGAATATTTTCTACAAAGCGAGTCATTCCTCCAGCCAATAGGCTAGAACCAGCACGAAGTTGACTCTGCGAATTGGCGTTTATAAGGTCAATAATACCCTCTGCCTTGCTAATATCCATACGGCCATTCAAGACTGCGCGTTTGCTAAATTCTCCACGCTCAGCAAGTCTTGCTCCGAGATTTATTAAATATTTAACCAAGCTCTGAGCAAGATAGTATCCGCCATGTATTTGCAACTCTACCACGTCTTCTCCAGTAAAACTATGAGGTGCTTTAAAATATAGCGCAAGTGCCTCATCTCTCACACCGTCAAAGCACAATTCGCCAAAAACAGCCATACGAGGCGACACGCCTTTCTCAAGTTTTTTAAAGACGCTACTTGCAATTTTGAGCGCATTTTCCCCACTTATGCGTATGATTGCCACACCACCATTACCTACTGCGGTAGAAATAGCACATATCGTATCCATTTACTTTCTCCTTTCTTGCTCTTTTATTACTATTTGTTTTAATTATCATAAATTTATAATTATATTTTAATATAAAAATATGTTTTTTTCAACCCTTAAATAAAAAAATAGGCTTTGTTTTTTAGAAAACAATTAGCCTATCTTTTTTAATCATCATAAGGTCTGTCCATATCGTGCCTACGACGCTCTAGTTCGCGTATCTCTTCGAGTTGAGCTTGGATATCCTTGTTCTTTGTCTTTCTATTATCACTTAACTTCTCTTTGTTAGGTCTAGTAAGCAAGACAACGAACAGTAATACTAAGGATACGACTATTACTATTCCCGCTATCAATATGTAATTAGTAGTATCCTGTACAGGTGCTACATAATTGCTATTAGGCTTCAATTTTGCTAATAGATTTATATCCGAATTAATTACCCTATCTTCAAAATCAAATCTTTGAGAACTTTCTACAATATTGTATCGGTCATCAAAGGTCATTTCTACCCAATAGTCTAATTCAAATGCACTGACAGCATCAGGGTCTCCACCTTTCAAGAAGTCATTTATCTTTTGATTTATTTCTGTCATATCCAAGCCATTGCCGACTGTTGCGCCATCGAATACGACCAATTTACCTACAATATTTTCTGGCCTTGCACCAATTACGTAAAAAGTTATAGTGCGTTGCTCTCCATACACAGCATATAGTGTACAGCCTAGCCCCATCAAAGTATCACTTGGCATAGGGCTACCATCTGGAGTAAGGCTCCAATATTTGAATGCCCACCCCGTCTTTAGAGGTACCTCTAGTATACCCCCGTTACTTAATTCATCAATTTTTTCTTGAATATTGTATTCATAATATAACGAAAAGCTTTTTGTTGTAACATTATCTGTTGGGAAATACCCACCATTTGCATTTAATGTCAAAGTTTGGCTATCACGAGACCAAGTAATAAATAACTCCAAATCATTATTTGCAGGCATCAAGTAATTTCCATTTTCCACACTCAACAATTTACTATCTTCAAAGTTCTCCCCCATAGGAAAGGCTTCTACAGTCCAATAATAACTCTGGTCAACGCGCTTGTTTGCAGTAAATCCTTCTACAGACACAGTGTACAATTCAAAATTATTTACACGCAAGTCTCGCAAATAAGTTAATAAATCAGTCCGATAAGGCACACTCAATACCAATACTTTATCATTAGTATTACCCCAGCCACCTTGTCGTAATTCACCATCTGGATTTGTGCCAATATTAGCATTTAATTTCAATGTAAAGCTCTTTACGTCCCATTTTACATATATAGTAGTATTATCCAAAATTGGAGCTTCAAAGTCAAAAGGTATACTAAGCGCCGTGTCAGCAAAGCATCCGCCAAAGCTATATCCTGCTGGGTCTGCAGTAGAGTCAACCATAGTATAGTCTATACCCTTAGCCGCAGCAGTTTGTGCAGTCAATTGGTCTGTAATATCTATAGTATCATCAAAATTTGCATTCACAGTAAGCAATGGCACAAAGCCACCTGTATCAGTTATAGATACATAATCAATTTTTTGAATAGTGTATACCCAGTGTGCAAAAAACTCAGTATTTTCATTTAGATATGATAAATACAACCCATCTCTATCTACTTTTATTTGTCCGCCATCAGCTTGAGTATAATAACCACGGAAGTTATATCCACTAATATCAATAGCTGGAATATCTAATTGAATTTCTTTACCATATTCTACTACTACTTGATATTGTCTAGAGCCACTTCTATTAGGGAAATACCCTTCTACCAAGCCCATTGTTGCATCGTTAACAAATCCAGCATGCAGTGTTAGAGTAATTTTTAATGCTGTGAACATACAGTAAAGGCGTACTTCATCTTGGTAAACAACATCGCAAGGAATATTTGTAATCCCAGTACTCCAAGCATTTATCCAGCTTTCTTCATCAGGATAATCTGCTCTATTCAATGTATCATCAAGGCGCCAACCCCAGAACGAGCGTCCATCTTGTTTTAATATTGGTATATTTGCCGTGCTTCCTGGCTCCATACTATATGTAAGAGTCGGCTCGTATCCATATTGTTCTACAAACAAATTGTTGCTATTTTCGTAAAGATTAGTTGAATCGTTATAAACATAGACTGATACAGCATATGTTTTTGGAGTATGAGTAATAAAAATATTTGTTGAAGTATAGATTGCACTATCAAAATTAAAAGTAATACTTGATGTAGGGTTATCCAACACAAATTTAGCATTGTATCCAGGATGAGTCCAATATCTACCTAATAAACCATCTGAATTTTGTTCTGTATAAAAGGCGGAGTAATCGCCCCCATTATTATAATCTTCACGATTATGATTTTCTCCAGTAGGAGTCGCTATTTTTTGCCCCTCTATCACGTATTGACCGTTTTTTAAATTATTTAATGTACCCTCAAGTACCAAGTCTGGATAAATATTTATGTATGTATTGCAATATGATATACCATTTATATTAGTATCCCAAAAATCAGGCATATAGTTTGTAAGAGTTACTTTTACTAGATTTTGACTAGGTATTCTAGCAATCGCATCAGGATTTGATACAGTATCCCCAAATATTCCTTTTTCCCAGAATACTCTAGGTACTGGGTAATAATGAACTTCGTGGCTTGCCGTACTTTCCATTCCTTCAAAGTACCAATTGGTCGTATCACTAAAAATTTTATACGAATAATAAGAGCGAACTTCATCTACTCCTGGCGAAGTTAGATTGTATGTTAGTGGAGCATTTGCCATAGTCCATTGACTTTTATTATCTATGTTGCCCACAACCCGTATTCTTGATATGATACCTGGTGTATAGCCATAAATAAAACTATAAGGTAAATCATATCCTGCTACGCCCAAATCAAAAACACAAGAATTAAGTTCATTTAGAATATCTCCGGCGTTTGTGTTGCAGTAACCAATGAGTCCACCCAACTGCCCTAACTTATCTATTGAAGAAACTCCTACTTTACCAGTAGATACACATTGAGTAAATGTTGGCATTACAGATGAATCCATTATGGCAACCAAACCTCCAGTATAAGAGGTTGACATTACATCAGCATAATTTGCGCAATTTGATAAGGTAAATGGAGCATTAATTCTACCAACAATACCACCACTATACGCAGAATTATTTAAATCTCCCACAGCACCCAAATTCATACAACTATCGATAATAGTATTTACGCCACAGTTTTGTACCAGGCCAGTTATTCCACCAACATATGAATACTGCAAATCGTTGCCTAATAGACTACCTTTGTTATAACATTTTGTAATACTATAATCTACAGCGTTATTTTCACTAGAACCCAAAGCACCAGCAATACCACCTACGTATCTATTCCCTACGATATTACCAAAATTAGCGGTAAACTTATTTTTTTCATCACCATTCCAACTACTTATAATTCCTTCATTTTCCCCAGCGATACCACCTATGTACTCCGCTCTTAAGTTGATACCCAAATTAGCATTGTTTACAGAATTATATATAGCGCCTTTATTATTTGCACTTATTCCACCAAATCTACCTGTTACAATATTGAAATTCTGTCCCAAAATCTCTCCATTATTTGTGCAGTCTTGTATTTCTCCTGTGGTTTGATTTTCGCCAACGATACCACCTAAGTAAACTTCATGACTATCATATGAGGTAGAGTTTGCTAGCGCTTTGTCGCCATCTACTATTAAGTTACCACTATTAATACAACCTACTATCTGACCCGAGTTTCTACCCGCTATTCCACCAAATTTTTCAATATAGGTAACCACTTCCCCATAATTATCACAATATTTTATAGTACCTTGGTTTAGACCGACAATACCACCACCATATACATTGCTATTATTGTTTTCACGAAATTCTAGTTTTGCATTTGAAGATGTAATCATCTCTTCGATTAAACCATTAGAGGTAACTTGTCCTGCCACCAAGCCCAGATTCCCTACTCCACTTGACACAAGTGAATTAACTACTAATTTACTTGTGTCAAAATCATCACCTTGTACATTGCTTGATATACCAGTTAAAGAACCATCAACCGTACCTACTACACCACCTACATAGTATGTTGATGAAGTGTTGGTACCTACTTCTATTGTTATATTGCTAGTGCCACCTAAATTATAACTAGCTTTTGAACCTGATTTAATATATCCACAAGTACCACCGACATGCACATTCTTTTGGCTAGTTGCATTATTTATATCTACATTAATTGTACCACTTGCAAGACAATCATATAGACCAGCATCATTTAAGCTACCGCTGTCTGCTTGACTTCTACCAGCATAGTATCCTACTACTCCACCGACATACGCATCATTTTGCGTCACCTTACTTGTATCAATATTCATGTTTAAATTTTCTACTTCGATACAACTTATAAAGCCTTGGTCGCTTTCTACACAATTATCTACTACCCCAAAAAAGCCAAAAGAATTTACATTGTAAGCACTACAATAAGGATCGTTGGTATTGTCTATAGTTAAATTTTTTATTTTGACTTTACTAAAACTTTGACCTAGTGAAGTATCTATTTTAAACCTTCCTCTAAACGGATTATTCTCAGTACCTAGAGGGGTCCAATAATGCCCACTCATATCATACTCCTCTTTAGTAAACCAAAATGTAGTATTTTCAAACATCGGCTCTGTAGCTTTAATTAACACTAGACACAGCCATGCGAGATCTTGCTCTGAAGAAATTTTTACATTAGGAGCAGAACCATTTGATAACTCGCATGTATAACCATGGAAATAATCTAGCCAACTACCCGTAATTTCTGTGTTCCCTGTATCATCAGCCGCCAGTACGCCTTTCCATAAGCCATTTAATCCTGCAACAAACATACTTACCACAACTATTAGTGCGGTAAAAATAGCTATTAAATACTTATTAAAGCTCCCTCTTATTTTAATCATATTTTTCCCCTATTTTATTATGTCTCACATGTAAGAAAATATTTATATTTATAAATATATTTTATCATATTGCACACCTAATTACCAAACAATTTTTACCGTGTTAAAAAATTTTTTTTGTTTAGAATATTAAAAATTTCCTAAGCTCTAAATTTGCATTTTAAGAAAATATAAAAATATATGTTTTAACTTTTGCACATTTTAAATGTGGAAAAGTGGATAACTCTGTGGATAACTTCCTTTGATTAGTATCAAATTTATATAAATTTAAATTATTTTATGTACATTTTTGTCTAAAAACAGTTACAAATGTGGATAACTTTGTGCAAAACTTGTTTTTGGTATAAAAAAACTAACATCAATAATTAATATTAGAACAAATTTATTGAAAATTTTTACTACAAAAAAATTAAATTAAAAAACTTAATAAATCATTTTTTATTATTTTTAGCTAATTTTATAATAATTTTTTATTTAAATTAAAAATTTAATAATATTAATAATAATTAAAATAAAAGAATATTAAAAACTTTTATTTATAATAAATTACATCATTTTTATGTATTTTAAAATTACTAAAAAATATAAAAAAATTAAAATAAATATTTACTATATACAAAAATAAAAAAATATGTTATAATAATTCTATTAAGTAAGAAGGATTTTATATGAATACAGAAGAATTTGATGTAATTGTAGTCGGAGCAGGACATGCAGGTTGCGAAGCTGCTATGGCATGTGCAAGGACAGGCCTAAAGACGCTTATAACAACTTTAAATCTAGATAGTATAGGTTTTTTGCCTTGTAACCCTAGCATAGGAGGAACAGCCAAGGGGCATTTAGTTTTTGAAATAGATGCATTAGGTGGAGTAATGGGGGAAGTTGCCGACAAGACAACCATTCATCGCCATATGTTAAATGAAGCAAAGGGCCCAGCAGTACATTCACTAAGAGTTCAAGTTGACAAAGTAAGATATCACGAGACTATGAAGAGTTTGCTCGAAAATCAAACAAATTTAACCATTTTACAAGCAGAAGTTGCCGAAATTTTAACTAAAAATAATAAATTTATCGGTATAAAAACAGGCATGGGCGAAAAATTTAAAGCAAAAGCCATAGTTATTTGTACAGGAGTTTACCTAAACAGCAGAACTTTAACAGGAAATTATATTTTAAAAAGTGGACCAAATGGCTTTACTAACGCAACTAAACTAACCAGCAGTCTTAAAAAATTAGGTTTTACAATACGAAGATTTAAAACAGGCACACCAATGCGTGTTGACAAGCGTACAATAAATTTCGATGCATTCCAGCCTCAAGAAGGGCAGGAGGGGCTACCACCTTTTAGTAAAAATACTAAAAAAGCTCCTAAAAATCTAGCTTTATGCTATATGGGGTATACAAATACAGTAACACACGACATAATTCGAGAAAATCTAAAGTATAGTCCTTTATATCAGGGAGTTATAAAAGGTATCGGGCCAAGATATTGTCCTTCAATAGAAGATAAAATTGTTAGATTTGCTGATAAAGAAAGGCATCAATTTTTCTTAGAACCAGAGGCGCTAAGCACAAATGAAGTATATATGCAAGGATTATCTAGTAGTTTACCTTATCACTCTCAACTAAAATTTATACATAGTATAAAGGGTTTGGAGCAGGCGCACCTTATGAGATATGCATATGCTATTGAATATGACTGTATTGATTCAACAGATTTAAAGCCAACGTTGGAATTTAAAAAAATATCTGGAATATTTTGCGCCGGTCAAATAAACGGTAGTAGTGGATACGAAGAAGCAGCAGCGCAGGGTATAATTGCAGGTCTGAATGCAAGTTTGCTTGTTAGGGGCAAAGAGCCTTTAATTTTAAAGCGAAGCGATGCTTATATCGGTGTACTGATAGACGACTTAGTAACAAAAGGCACTAATGAGCCTTATAGAATGATGACTTCTAGAGCAGAATATAGATTATTATTAAGACAAGATAATGCAGATTTACGATTAACTCGACTTGGATACAAGGCTGGTTTAGTTACAAAAACAAACTACAATAAGCTATTAAAAAAAGAGAAGGACATAGCAGAAGGCGAATTAATTCTCAATCAAACAATATCACCAAGCAAAGAACTAAACGATTTTTTACTTGAAAATGGCGAAAACAGTATTAAAACAGGAATAACCATAAGGACTTTATTAAAAAGGAATAATTTGGATATATATAAATTTAATGAAAGGTTTCATATGTTTGACAAATTTTCTGATGAGATTAAGTTTACTTTAAATACATTAGTAAAATACGAGGGGTATATCAATATTCAAAAAGAACAGGTGCAGGAGCAAATTAAAAACGAAAATATCCCAATAGCGCAAGACTTTAACTATAGCGCCTTAAGAGGATTGAGAATAGAAGCGCAACAAAAATTAAGCGCGATTAAACCACAAACGCTAGCTCAAGCGAGTCGCATTAGCGGAGTTTCGCCTGCAGACATAAGCATTCTTACAATATACT
>CALWKL010000083.1 GCA_944381255.1 uncultured Clostridia bacterium
TATCTTTTATCTGTGTAAGTATTACCTCAATATTAGCGAAAAACTCATCTACAGTATCAATATTATCCTCTTGACACTCTCCACAATTACACTCTTTATTATCATCATCTTCACTTGTTGTGCTATCATTTGATATTGTATCATCTTTGCTAGCAATTGAATTTTTACGTGGAGCGCCACTACTTACCCAAGTGCACAAACATTCACGGAAAGGTATCATGACTTCATTATTGAAGCGTTCAAAACTTTCTGCCAAAGATTCTGCCTCAAAATGCTCATCAACGAATTCTTGGAGGTCGATGCGCCTAGCATCTACTTCGCTCAAGAGGCTAAATACGAAGGCTATCACACGATATGGCTCACTTGGTAGCGAGATACCACTCTTACTACCAGACAGCATCTCAAGTTCGTGGGCAAAATTGTAGCCAACGAGAGCCTCTCCTACTACCTCTACTAAAGCAGGGGTTGATACGATACTGCGCACAATAGCGCTTACCTTGGCATCGGCAAGAATTATCTTTGATTTTCTCAGATCTTCACAAGCATCAATGAAGGCTTGGAATTGTTCATTTGTAGACATAAATACATGCTCCTATTTTTTTATACATTAAGAATACCACAATATATACAAAAACAAAAACGATTTTGAATAAAAATACAAAAAAGTTTAAAAATGATTGTACAAAAAACGCATTTGTGATATAATATCGATGTTTATTTAGGAGGCAAAAAGTGAAGCTGGAGTTTAGCAGTGATGATTTTGGGACAAAACTAATGCTACTATATATGCTAGAGCAAATAGAGATACCCTTGACAGAGCAATTTATTTTGGACATTTGCACCACTAGGAATGACTGGATAAACTATATGGAGTGTGTAAGTGTCTTTCACGATTTGTTGCGCGATGGCTTTATATACACCCCAGATAATTTAGACAACAAAAGATGCAGGTACTCACTCACCGCAAAGGGTCGTAATGGTCTCAGTATATATTATGAGGAAGTGCCTGAGGATTTAAGACATGCCATCAGTGAGTTTTGCAAAAATAATAGAATGTATTTCAAGCGTCTACAAGAATATGTGGCTGATTTTAGCAAAAACAGTGATGGTACATATATGGTAACACTACAAATTATTGAGACTGCTAGTTGCGAGCCAATGTTTCAAATAAAGATTAATTTACAAACGAGAGCCGATGCTGTAAAGGCAGTGGAGATTTGGACTACCAAAGCCCCTAATTTTTACGAGTTTGTTTATACGAATTTACTGAGTTAATTTAGGAGGTAATTTGATGGAAGCGTATAGACCTGAGGGTACTTGTTCTAGACAAATTATATTTAATGTAAACGAAGATGGTATACTTACCGATTTAAAATTTTTAGGAGGATGCACTGGCAATTTGCAAGCCCTGACTAGATTTTGCTTGGGACGCCCCATTAGCGAAATTATATCAATTTGCAGTGGTATAAAATGCAAGAATGATACGAGTTGCCCAGACCAGCTGGCTATTGCGCTACGGCGCTATCAGAAGAACAAGGAAAATCGTATGTCAGAAATAGAGAGACATCGCGGACACCCACGTACGCTAAACATTCACTAATTACAAAAGAAAAAATCTCAAAATTAATTTTTTGAGATTTTCTTTTTTATATTTTTAAAATATGCAAAATTTGTATTTTTCACTCGATAATCATTGCTTTGTCTATATATACTCAATAGTAAACCAAGCCCTGCCATAAACATTACTATACTTGTGCTTCCTGCGCTTATTAAAGGCAAAGGCAAGCCTGTAGGTGGCACCGCTCCAGTAACTACAGCGACATTGAGTATTACCTGTACAGCAAGAATAGTGGTTATACCTATTGCAAGGTAACAGCCAAACCTATCCGATGCTCTCACAGCAACTCTAATTCCCCAAAATACTAAAGTAGCAAAAAGTAAAATTAGCACCAAAGCACCCACAAAACCTACTTCTTCTCCTATGATACTGAAGATAAAGTCGCTCTCGCTAAAAGGTAAAAACGAATATTTTTGACGAGAATTAAAAAGCCCAACTCCAAACCAGCCTCCCTCACCCAATGAATATAATGATTGAATAAGTTGAAAGCCTTCTCCCTGCGGGCTTGCCCATGGGTCCAAAAACGCAAGTAACCTCTTTAACCTATATGGTTCTAGAATAATCAGCAGTGGAATTGCACAAGCGACAGGAATACCAAGTAACATCAAATGCTTTACCCTCATTCCACCCACTAGTAGCATAGCTACCATCAGCACACCCATACAAATAGTGATACTCATATTAGGTTCTAGCAAAATCAAAATACACATAGCCCCGCCGGCAAGCAAGACAGGCAAAGCCCCTCTAAATGTACTCATTTTGTCCTTATGTTTTGCCATATAAGTTGCTGCAAAAATTATAAAACAAAATTTTGATATTTCACTGGCTTGAAAACTGAACCCACCGAAGCCTATCCAGCGTTGAGCACCATAGGACTGAATACCTATTCCGGGTATAAATACAATGACAAGCACAAGTAAACCCAGTATGAGAGCAGGAATAGCTAGTTTTTTTAAAATTTGATAATCAATAAAATAACACAGTATCATCGCAACTGCGCCTAATACCACTCCAATAATTTGCTTACTTACAAAAAACATACTATCGCCATACAATTTCTCTGCATTATAAGATGATGCCGAATATACTGCGAAGATA
>CALWKL010000084.1 GCA_944381255.1 uncultured Clostridia bacterium
ATTACTACTCACTGGATAGAGACTTCTTATGGTTATCATGTCATTATGTATACTGGTATGCCAACAAATGTAGATGCCAATGATAGTGAGCAAAACATATTGATTAAACTCAATGCTTATAGGTTGAACCCATTGTACAACAAGACAATGCTAGACAAGGTGATAGAGCAAATCACACTCGCAAGTTATAGTGATTTTGAAGAGAGCCTAATCGATTACCTAATGGCTGGCAAAGAGATTGTGTATTATCCAGGGGCTTTTAGCGATTTGTATTCATAGATAAAATTTGACCGCTCGGCTTTTTAAATAAAAAGCAGGGTGGTTTTTTATATAAAGATTATTATATAGACAAATACAATATTTTGTGTTAAAATATCAATAAAAAAGGAGATAAAAATGGAAGGAATTTTGATAACTTTTGAAGGTGGAGAGGGCGCTGGTAAAACTACTCAAGCAGAATTATTCAAAAATTATTTGACAGAGAAGGGGTTGTCATTTTTCGCTACTCGAGAGCCAGGGGGTACTGATTTTTCAGAAGCAGTGCGTGCATTGACGAAAGATATCCGTTATAGTAATAAAAGTGTCATTTCTGAATTGATGCTTTTTGAAGCCGCAAGAGCAGACATTGTGGAGAAATGTGTAAAGCCAGCTTTAGCAGAAGGGAAAGTCGTAATTATGGATAGATTTTATGATTCGACTACAGTGTACCAGAGCTTCGGTAGAGGATTGGATAGAGGTATGGTTGAGCAACTAAATATGGTCGCTGCTCAAGGACTTGTGCCAGACCTTACTGTATATCTTAAAATTAGCAGGGAGGAGGCCTTCTCTCGTAAAGGTGGTGCAGACAAGAATGACGCTATAGAACAAAGTGGAGATGATTTTCACGAAAGGATTAGGCAAGGCTTTGATATTTTGGCAAAAGAGAACAAAGATAGATTCCTTGTCGTAGATTCAACTCAATCAATAGCCGATGTGTTCGCTCAGATTACATCAGCATTCGAGGAAAAATACAAAAACAAACAGAAGGGTAAGTAATTGAAACATAGTTTGCAACAATTTAAACAAAGTGCAGTTTATCGTGATGCTTTGCAGGGGAAATTGGCACATAGCGTGATGCTAATCAGTAGCGATCAGTATGCGCTAGATTCGTATGCTGAATATTTAATAGCTACTTTAATGTGCACAGGAGAGGATAAACCTTGTGGAGAATGTAACGAGTGCCATAAGATAAAGCATCGCAACAATGTAGATGTGCAGTATTTTCCAAAAAATAATAAGACTATAAATTCTGCAGAGATTACAGAACTATTAGATTCTGCATTTCAGTCGCCATACGCAAGTGATAAGAAAATTTTTGTACTCTCTGGTGCAAATTTGATAGATGCTAATATGCAAAATAAACTTTTGAAAACCTTGGAGGAGCCTCCCAAAGATACCTTTTTTTTGCTATTGGTAACTGAGGATAATAATGTTTTGCCAACTATCAAGTCTCGCTGTCGCAAGTGGTTTTTGCCCAAAATTGATGCACAAGAAATCGCTGACAAGTTAGCAGAATATCACTTGGATACACAGGTAGAGCAACAAGTACTAGATTATTGTGATGGCAACTGTAGTCTAGCATTGAAATATGCAAGCAACAAAGAATTCGGAGACTTGGTAAATTTCGCTCAAAGTCTATTGACTACGTTTCGAAAATCTAGTCAAATGATAGATTTTGCACCCAAACTATACAAAATGAATGAAAATTTTGAGGATTTTCTTACTATTTTGCTAAAAAATATTGGTGATGCAGTTAATATTTGGTGTGGGGAAAAGTCTAATAACCCTATTGCCAATGCGCTAGTGCGAGATTTTAGTGTAGATGCCTTGGTAAATATAGTGTATCATTGTGGTGAAATAATTGAAAAACGCGCAAGAAATTGCAATTACAATGCTATAGTAGATTCTTTCTTATTTATGATTTTGGAGGTAAGGCACAAATGGCCTATATGATTAGATTGAGAGATGCTCGCTTGATGAATGCTAATAGCACATTTGACATACAACTGGGGAGCAAGGTAATAGTAAATGTCGATGGCATTTTGGAATATGGTACTGTCGAGCACGAAATAAAATCTAATGATGATGAAAGTGTAAATACCATCGTGCGTATTGCTAACGACAATGATATTGCACAAGTTGCTAGCCAGACTGCTAATGAGGTAGAGGACAAAGCTTTAGTACAAAAAATGGTGCAAAAAGATGATTTAAAACTCAAACTTGTGGCTGTGTTGCGCAGTTTTGATAACAAAAAACTACTCATTATGTACACTGCGGAAGATAGAGTTGATTTTCGAATGCTTGTGCGTGAGTTGGCTAGTGCTTTTAAGATGCGTATTGAGATGCGACAGATAAGTGAGCGTGAAGAAGCTAGCTTTTTGGGTGGTTGTGGCGTGTGTGGTCAACAAATATGTTGTCGTCGTTTTCTATCTCAGCCAAAGCAAACTACTATAAAAATGGCAAAGCTTCAGGGGCAGGCACTTACACCTAACAAGATTAATGGTATTTGTGGCAAAATTATGTGTTGTATGCAATATGAGTTTGACCAGTACCAAGATATTTTAGATAAAATGCCTGCTATAGGTACAACAGTAGTTACGCCAGATGGAGAAGGTGTAGTAGAATACAATGATTGTTTGCGTGAACTAGTCGCAGTAAAAATGGGAGATGTGGTACAAAAATACTCATTAGATGATATTTTAGTCTCAAAGAGCGACTCTGTGGAGGTACACGATGAGTAAAGTCTATTTTGTCGGTACACCTATAGGTAATCTCCGTGATATAACTATGCGTGCCTTAGATATTTTGCAAATGGTAGATTATATAGCGTGTGAAGATACAAGGCACAGTAGTATTTTGCTAAGAGAGTATAATATAAAGAAGCCTACATTTAGTTATCACAAGTTCAACGAGAAGACTGCTAGTGAACATATTATTTCTCTAGTTACCGAGGGTAAATCGGTTGCAGTAATTAGTGATGCTGGAATGCCTTGTATCAGCGACCCTGGTTTTACCTTGGTAGAGAAATTGGTGGAGAGAAAACTACCATACGAAATAATACCAGGAGTAAGTGCTAGTATTACTGCTCTTGTCGGCAGTGGCTTGGATACTTCTAGTTTTGTATTTGGTGGCTTTCTACCAGACAAAAAGTCTGAGAGAGTAGATATTTTAAAAAAGTTTGCTAATTGTGAATGTACAATGATTTTTTACTCAGCCGATCACGATTTGGCTCGTGATATTGTAGATTGTGCAAGTGTATTGGGGCATAGGCGAGTGGTAGTAGCAAATGATTTGACCAAGAAGTTTGAGACGTTTTTTAGAGGATATCTAGATGAAATAGAGATTGCCGAGCCTAAGGGCGAATTTGTAATACTTATCGAGGGGCAGGCTGTAACAAGTAGTTTAAACTCTTTGCCGATAGAGGAGCATATTCAACACTATCTTGACGCTGGTGTTTCACGAATGGAGGCTTTAAAATTGGTAGCAAAAGATAGAAATGTAAGTAAAAGCGTAATTTATGCAATGAGTGAAAGTAAAAAGAACTCTTAAGATTCTTTATTAAATAAAAGCAAGTATTATATAGATTGAATCAATTACTTAAGTATTTATAAATATTGATGTCAGTCAAAAGCATTTTATATTTTTTTTAAAAAAGTTAAAAGCAATATCTTAATTCAATCTAATTATAAATAATAACAACTAATATTAAATTATATGACAAAATAGTCATCTTTTTTTAATTACAAAAAAAGATAATGTAATATAACATTATCTTTT
>CALWKL010000085.1 GCA_944381255.1 uncultured Clostridia bacterium
AATTGTTCAGCTAAACGCAGTAGGTAGCGTTGAATTCCTAAACCTCGAAAGTAATCGTTTACTGCAAGGACTGCTACTACTGAAGTCTTGTCGATAGCTTCTTCGCCTAGTCCGCAGTCAATAGCGAGTCTGTAATAAGTGTCTGGTGGATTCATAAAAATCATAAGTTCCAATACTAGTTACAGTAGAGGGAATAGTGATACTAGTTAAACTAGAACACATTTGAAATGCAAAGTCTGGTATATTTGTAATTGAACAACCTGATTCAAATGTTATTTCCTCTAATGCAGAGCAGTTTTGGAAAACTGTTCCAATGCTTGTAACTGTAGCAGGTATAGTTAATTTTTTCAAAGAAGTGCAATCAGAGAATGCTCCATCACCGATAGTTTCTAGTTGGCTATTTTCTTCAATATCCACTGTAGTTAGCGCCTCACACATATAGAAAACAGTAGTGCCCAAATTTTTTAGACTAGCAGGAATCTCAACACTTGTTAATTCATATAGAGCTGAAAAAGCATTATCGCCTATTGATACACAAGAACTATTTTTAGCAAAACTTACAGTTTTTAAGTGATCGAAGCGTGTGAAAGCTGCATTATCAATAGCGGTAACATAATCAGGAATTATAACAGAGGTATTTGTAAAATTATTTACTCCAGTGATAACGTAGCCGTCTGCTGTATCATATGTAAAAGGGGTAGATTCAAGATTTATTTTAAATTTAGCGGTAAGGGTTATGTTATCATCTGAGCCTTTTTTTAATTTCTGTTATTTTATTGTTTCCATCATACCAGCCCTCAAAATCATATCCTACTTTGGTAGGATCGGTAGGGAATACGGTTGGTTTGTCCCAATCTATTGTATCACTGTGATATACACTACCATCTACAACAAAAGATACCGAATAGGTCTTTGGGGCTGATTTTTGACACGCAGAGAGACCTATGGTACATAGGATAAGTGCGAATACTATTTAAATAGAATATTCAAAAACTTTAAATTTACTTTTATTCATATATCCTCCTTGGTATTTTTTATTAGTATTTTGATTAACTAACAAGATTATTATACATTATTAAATGCAAAATTAAATGCAAAATGAGCAACCAATTAGATATAGTAAAAAATAAATTATTATTAATATAAAAATAGAGTAGAACTATTAGATTTAACTATATACTAAAAAAATAAAAAATACATAAAAACTGCAGAATCGTAGTAAAATTGATAGGGTATATATAGTATTTTTGCAACTAAATTGATAAAAAAATACATTACTATGCAAGTATTATGCATACTTTTTGGTACTTATACTAGTATAAAATAGTAAAATAAAGATATGTTTACTTATTATGAATATTAAAATTACAGATATAAATATTAGTATTTTTTTTGTATTTTTTTCTTATTTTAAATTAATAATATTAAAGTGAAATGCTATTCTTTTTGGCAAAGTATTTTTCCATATAATTTACTATTTTTTGAGCGTTTTCATCGCTTCCATAAATTTCTTGGTATTTTATGTTTTGTTTGTCTAGTAAATTTTTAATTTTTTCATTAGCCTGTATGCTTTGCTCTTCTGTTTCACGTCTGCCTTCTTCACTATAATCAAAATTTCTTTTTAAGAATAAAACAATATTTTTGTAATGCGAATAACAGTCTAGGACTAATTTATCAAATATATTAAAGTCGAATTGACTAGCTTTTGGATTGTTCCTGTTGTAGTACATACTAAGTAAAATCGGGCTATCGGTAATGATAACATTGACTTTGCCATTTACTCTGTTTAAATTATGATTTTGATTTCCTAAAATATACAATTGGTCTTGCAAAGCAAAATTTCTATTTTCCCAAACCAGTCCCTTAGCAAACTCATCGACATATTCACAAGATAAACCCTTTTGCTTCATCATTACAAAAAGTTTTGTAGCAAAAGTCGATTTGCCTACGCCTGGGCCACCCATTAAATTTATAACAATCGTATCGCGCATTTTATCCTCACTTTTAAGTTTTATGACTTATTTTATTTAAACAAAAGAATATAACTTTGCACTTTTTTTACCTGTTTGAGTTTGCAATTTGCCAGTATCCCTTATAATTCCATCAGCTAGTAATTTTTTTCTAAAATTCCTTCTATCAATTTTTTTGTCAAGTATACTAACGTAAGCACTATATAATTGTGGAATAGTAAAAGTTTTTGGAAACAATTCTTTTAAGATTTTTGACTCAAATATCTTTTTCTTTAAATATTCGATGGCTTCCTCTAGAATCTCTTTGTGGTCATAACCTAATTCGGGAATCCTGTCTATTTGAAACCAGTCAGCATCACTAGTCTTTGTGGTTTCCTTCAAAATTTTTACCTTTGTGCAGTCTATCACGCCTAAATAGGTGATGGCAATCATTCTCATTAACGGACTTCTATAAGGCTCAGAATATACTTTAAAAAAATCTATGCTAATGTTTTTTAAGCCAGTTTTTTCGTACATTTCTCTATGCATTGCATCTTCTACATTTTCGTTGTTATAACAAGCGCCTCCGACTAGTATCCACTTGTTTTTAAAGGGTTCATTTTTACGTTTAATCAGCAAAACTTTAAACTTTCCATCTTCTACTGTAAATAGGGCAGTGATAACATGTATGCCTTGATTTTTATATAATTTATTGTTTTTGTCCATATTTGACCTCGACTATTTTAAGTATGTGTATTTTTTACGCATTTGTCAAGCAAATAAGTAGTTTAGTTAAAAATTTCTTCAAAAAATATAAAATAATAAAAAACTCTATCTATCAAGATAAAGTTTTAATTATATTGGATATGATATTACATTATTAATAAACACAAGTTTTTATTTTACTAAAATTATACATTGATGAAAAGAGCCACGCACTTATTAGTTTAAAATAGTTTTATAAATTTGTTTCAAAAAATAGTTTTTTAATCTCTGCATTTAGATAGATTTATTTCTTTACAATCATTAATTAAATTAGCAAAGTCATTTTCATGGCTAACGAACAAAACGCCACCTGGAAATTTGTTTATAGAATAAGCTAACGCCTGCTTTGATTTTACATCTAGATGGTTCGTAGGCTCATCTAATAGAAGTAAGTTGCAAGGTGCCATAGTTATAATACATAGTTGGACTTTGCACTGTTCGCCTCCACTTAGTTCGCTCAAAGGTTGCATTTGTTTTTTGCTTGAAAGCCCAGATTTTGCTAATGCAGAGCGTACTTCTTTTTCTGTCATTTTTG
>CALWKL010000086.1 GCA_944381255.1 uncultured Clostridia bacterium
AGTGAGACTATTGCTATGGCAGAAAATTTGCCAGTTTTTCATAATGATTGCCCAGCGAATAAAAATACTCAGAGAGAATTTATAAAACAGTTTATATCTTCCTTGAACTCACATATAAGGCATGTGCACGAGCATATATTGAGCGCGCTTACGCACCCAGATAGGAATCACCTATTAGATGGTTAATAAAAGTAAAATTAAGTGAAAATATTTTTTTAACTCAAAATAAAAAACAGAGCATAGCTTTAGCTTGCTCTGTTTTTATTTACCGAAGTAATCTCATAGTCTTATTTAATTTGTTTATGAAGCCTGTATATCTTGCGGAGTTAAATTAATATTAGCATCTTGCTCTTTGATTTCTTTTGTTACTTTTTGAGTAGTGTTTGTATTTTTGCTAATTTCACTTAGCGGTGCGTCTTTATTAATACTTTGATTATTTGAATTTTTTGTATCTAATGAATTATCTGCACTAATATTTGCTGTTGTAGGTTCTCCTTGTAGAGAATCAGAAACTTTTGCTTGTGCTTTAGCCTTTTTCTTTTTGTCCATACTTTTTTGTATAGTACTCAAGATTAATCTAGATAGGGGGCCAGCAATTAATATATTGCAGAACATTGCGGCACAAAAATTTCTTGGCCAAGTAATAAAGAAATTAGTAAATACTTGTTCAAAACTTTCGCCGCCTATTAAGCCTCCAATAATTGTCATAATTATAGACATTGTAGTCGCTATGAAAAATCCATTACATAGCACTTGAGCAAATGAATTGTCGTGCTCTGGGTGCAATTTTTTCATTAATAAGTCATTTATTGGTCGAGCAATGAGATTTTCTACTACAAAAGCTATAATATAAATAGGTACAAAAGCTTGTGCAAAAATTATCAAACTATTACTATTTATTCCACCATTAGATATTGTGATATTCAAAAAACTCATAACCAATACCATAAACAAACACATAAATAAGCCATAAATTATGCCTTCTTTTTTGCTTCTTGGTAAACCTTTCATTTTCTTTGTCCTTTTTTTATTTAAAGCGTGAAAGTGGATAAAATTTGATTAATTGTGAAGTAATTTGCTAAAAACACCCAAAAAAGTGCGTTTTTAGCATTTCTAGAGCAAAAAAATAAAGGTAAGCCCACAACTGGACTTACGCTTTTGCTACACGCTGTATAGAGTTATTATAGCATAGTTTTTTAAAAATGTAAACCATATTTACGAAATATTTTTATTTTTTAAGATAATGTCAAAAATTTAATTTAAAAAGCCTTATAGTTTTAATACATTTAAAGTATTAAATATTTTCGGTATAAGATGATTTGATTAGGAGTTTTATCTAAAATAATACTAAAAAATTGCTTAAAGATTTTCTTAATTTTGTGTTGACAACAATTGCACTTTGTGTTATAATCAAAGAACTATTATATTCGTATAAGAAAGTGTTTGGTGGGGAAATTTGGAGTTTTTAGGTATTTTTAATAAAAAATAATATTTTTTGGGCGTTTTTTGCCCTAAATAATGCTTGCTAGGACAAAGCATGTTTTTTTGTCGCCTATTACAAGCCTATTTTTTCATCGAAAAATCCCTTTTTGTATGCATTATAATATCATTATAACACAGAAGTATTCTACTTGGCAACTTTTTAAACAAAAATATGTTTTACAAGGAGATAATGTTTAATGCCAGCAAACAATGAAACAAAAAAATCATCAATCAAAAAAGTAATGTGTGGTAAGACAGAGCGTGTTTCTTTCGCTCGTGTGCATGAGCCTATTGAAATGCCATATTTAATAGACATTCAGAAAAAGACTTACCAAGAATTTTTGGAAAAGGGGATTGGTGAGACAATTGCCGAGTTTTCTCCTATCGAGGACTTTAGCGGAAAGGTCGAGTTGCACTTTTTGGACTATAGTATTGATTACTCTACTATCAAATACCCTGTAGACGAATGCCGTAGAAGAGCATTGACTTATAGTGCGCCTATCCGTGTAAATGCTCGCCTAATCAACAAGGAAACAGGTGAGGCTATCGACCAGAATATTATGCTCGGTGAAGTGCCTTTGATGACGGAAAATGGCTCTTTCTTAATCGGTGGTGTAGACCGTGTCGTAGTTAGCCAGATAGTGCGTAGTCCTAGTGTTTATTTTGACTCAATAGAGGATAAGACAACAGGTAAGACTACATATACCGCTAGCCTTAATCCTACTAGAGGTATGTGGCTAGAATTTGAACAGACCACTAAAGATATAATTAGAGTAACTATGGACCGCAGTGTCAAAGTTTCTGCTGGAATTTTGCTAAAAGGTTTGGGACTTGGTACAGATGCCGACATCGCTAAGCTTTTCGGTAATCACCCTCTTATGCTCAATACCTTGGAGCAAGAGACTCAAAAGACAGAGGAAGAAGCTCTATTAGAGTTGTCCAAGAGGTTAAAGCCTAGCGAATTGCCTAGCGCAGAAACAATTAAGACATTTATTTTCAACACTTTCTTTACAAACTTGCGTTACGACCTTGCAAAAGTTGGGCGCTACAAGTTTAACAAAAAACTTAATTTCTGCAACCGTTTGCCAGGGCTCACCCTAGCAGAAGAGTTGGTAGTAAATGGCACTACTTTGCCTGCTGGTACCGAGCTCGATGCAAATCAAGCCACTGCTATTCAAAATGCTGGTATCAATGAAGTTTGGGTACTTTTGCCTAATGGCAAAAAGCATTTGATGCGTGGTAACAATCGTGTTGCGCTAGATGCTTTGATTGATTGTAACCCAAGAGATTATGGCATATATGAGTTAATTAATTACCCTGTTTATCTAGAGTTGACCAAAGATGCAAAAACTGATGCTGCAAAGCTAGAAATTGTAAAAGAAAATCAAGAGGCTTTGATTAACCGTCATGTCGTAATTGATGATATTTTGGCTTCAATCAGTTATTTGCTTGACTTAACAGATGGTATAGGTTCGGTAGATATTATCGACCACTTGGCTAATCGTCGTGTTAGTAGTGTCGGTGAGTTGGTTAATATTGCTATGCATTCTGGTATGGCAAAAATGGCTACTTTGGCTCGTGAAAGTATGCAAGGACAAGACTTGACTCAAGCCACTCCATCTACTATTGTGAATGCTCGCCACGTTACAAAAGCTTTCATGGACTTTATGAAGACTAGTCCGTTGTCTCAGAGTATGGACCAGGTAAACCCACTTAGTGAGTTGACTCAAAAACGTAAGGTAAGTGCCGTAGGACCTCGTGGTGTACGTAAGGACCGCGCTGGTACTGAAGTTCGTGATATTCACTACACCCACTATGGTAGAATATGTGCGATTGAGACCCCAGAGGGTCAGTCAATTGGTTTGATAAACTCTTTGGCAACTTTTTCAAAAATTAATGAATACGGTTTCCTTGAGACTCCATACAAAAAGGTAGACAAAGCAACAGGTAAAGTTACTGATGAGGTAGTGTACCTAATGGCTGATGTGGAGGAGCGTTGCAAAATTGCTCAGGCAGTCGAGCCACTAGATGAAAATGGTAGATTTGTAAACCCAACAGTTATTTGTAGATACAAAGACCGTATTATTGAAATCCCTAGGGAAGATGTAGATTATGTAGATGTATCTCCTAGACAAATGATTTCGGTCGCTACATCTTGTATACCATTCCTAGAAAACGATGACTCTGCCCGTGCATTGCTAGGTAGTAACATGCAACGACAAGCAGTACCGTTGATTAAAACCGAGGCTCCTATCGTAGGTACAGGTCTTGAGTACCGTGTCGCTAGAGATAGTGGAGCGCTAGTATTAGCAGATACCGATGGTGTAGTAAAATATATGGATTCTGCTGAAATCGATATCCAAGATGAGAAGGGTGAAATCCACAAGCACAAGCTAGTCAAATTTGCCAAGACCACCAAGGATACTTGCTTGAACCAAAAGCCTATTGTAAAAGAGGGCGAAGTAGTTAAAAAAGGCGATGTCATTGCAGATGGATTGTCTACTTGCAATGGTGAATTGTCTTTGGGTAGAAATGTTCTTGTAGCATTCATGAACTGGGAAGGTTATAACTGCGAAGACGCTATTTTGATTAATGAGCGCTTGGTAAAAGATGATGTATATACTTCTATTACTCTAAAAGTAGAAGATGTAAAATGCCGTGCCACAAAGTTAGGTAACGAAGAGATTACTCGTGATATTCCTAACCTAAGTGAAGATGCACTCAAAAATCTAGATGAGAATGGTATTATCCGTATAGGTTCTGAAGTTAGACCTGGTGATATCCTTGTAGGTAAGGTAACTCCAAAGGGTGAGACAGAATTAACTCCAGAAGAGAGATTGTTGCGTGCAATATTCGGTGAAAAGTCTCGTGAAGTAAGAGACACAAGTCTACGTGTGCCTCATGGTCGTGGTGGTGTTGTCGTAGATGTACAGATTTTTAGCAGAGCAAACAAAGATGAACTAGAAGCTGGCGTAAATATGCTAGTAAAAGTATATATTGCGCAAAAGAGAAAGATTTCTATTGGTGACAAGATGTCAGGTCGTCATGGAAACAAAGGTATCGTGTCTAGAATTTTACCTAGTGAAGATATGCCATTTATGGCAAATGGACAACCTGTAGATGTCGTATTAAACCCATTGGGTGTGCCTAGTCGTATGAACATAGGTCAGTTGCTCGAAGTTCATTTGGGGCGTGTGGCAAAAGTTCTAGGGTGGAAAGTGGCTACTCCTGTATTTGATGGTGCTACTGAGAAGCAAATTAGTGAATTGTATCGTGAAAACGGATTGGAAGACGATGCAAAGATGGTATTGTACGACGGTCGTACTGGTGAAGCATTTGACCACAGAGTAACCGTAGGTTATATGTACATGCTTAAACTTACTCACATGGTAGACAACAAGATGCATGCCCGTAGTATTGGACCTTATGCATTGGTAACTGCTCAGCCTCTAGGAGGTCAGGCAATGTTTGGTGGTCAACGATTCTCAGAAATGGACGTTTGGGCACTCGAAGGTTATGGTGCTGCAAACCTATTACAAGAGATGCTAACTATCAAGTCAGATGATATCGCTGGTAGAAATAATGTTTATGAATCTATTGTAAAAGGTCAGCCAATCTCTGAACCTGGTATACCAGAGTCATTCAAAGTATTAGTAAAAGAATTGCAGTCTTTGGGTATGGATATTAAGATTTTGACTGAAGACAGTCGTGAAATCGAATTGAATGATTTGACTAATGATGAAATCGATATCCCTGTAGCCACAAAGAACCGTGATCCAGAAGACAAAGAAATTGAACTCAACTTTGATGATATCGAAGGAGAATCAAGTGATATTATAAGCGAAAGCGAATTTAATCAAATAGAAAATGATGAAGATGCGTTTAATGCCGGAAACCTGTTTGATGATGATTTTGATGAATAAGGAGTGTATCGATAAATGTTTGAATTAAAAAATTTCGACGCAATAAAAATCGGTATAGCTTCACCAGAAAAAATTCGTGAGTGGTCTCATGGTGAAGTTACTAAACCAGAAACAATAAATTATCGTACCTTGAAGCCTGAAATAAACGGCTTGTTTTGTGAGCGCATTTTCGGACCAAAAAAGGACTTTGAGTGCCACTGTGGTAAGTACAAACGAGTAAGGTACAAGGGACACCATTGTGAAAAGTGTGGTGTAGAGATTACTCGTAGTAAAGTCCGTAGAGAGCGTATGGGACATATCGAACTTGCTACTCCAGTTAGCCATATCTGGTTTGTTCGTGGTGGTAGTAGTAAGGTCGGTAGTATCCTAGATATGACTAGCAAAAATTTGGAGCAAGTGCTTTACTATGCTAGTTATATCGTACTTGACCCAGGTATTACTGAATTTGAGAAAAAACAGATTATCACTGACAAAGAATATCGTGATGCTGTAGAAAAGTACGGAGCTTCTGCCTTCCGTGTAGGTATGGGTGGTGAAGCAATCCGTGAATTGCTATCCGAGATTGACCTAGAGAAAGAAAGCGTCGAACTAAAAGATATCGTCGCTAATTCAAAAGGTGCTCGCAAACTCAAGGCAATCAAAAAGCTAGAGACAGTAGAAGCATTCTTAAAGAGTGGTAACAACCCTCGTTGGATGATTCTAGATGTTTTGCCAGTATTACCGCCAGAATTGCGTCCTATGATTCAATTGGAAGGTGGTAGGTTTGCTGCTAGTGATTTGAATGATTTGTACCGTAGAGTAATCAACAGAAATAACCGTTTGAAGAAACTTATTGATTTGGCTGCGCCTGATGTAATCATTCGTAATGAAAAGCGTATGCTTCAAGAAGCTGTAGATGCTTTGATTGATAATGGTAAACGTGGTAAACCTGTGTTAGGTGCAAAACAGCGTGAGTTGAAGTCTTTGACTGCAATGATTAGAGGTAAACAAGGTCGTTTCCGTCAAAACTTGCTCGGTAAGCGTGTAGACTATTCTGGTCGTTCTGTAATCGTCGTAGGTCCAGAACTTAAATTGTATCAATGTGGTGTGCCAAAAGAAATGGCGCTAGAACTATTCAAGCCTTTCGTAATGCGCAAATTGGTAGAGTTAAACTTTACTCAGAATGTAAAGAGTGCAAAGCGTATGGTGGAAAATGAGCGTCCTGAAGTTTGGGATATTCTAGAAGATGTCATAAAAGACCACCCTGTAATTCTTGACCGTGCGCCTACATTGCACCGTCTATCTTTGCAGGCTTTCGAACCTGTACTGGTAGAGGGTAGAGCTATAAAGTTGCACCCACTAGTTTGTCAAGGATATAACGCTGACTTCGATGGTGATACTATGGCTATACATGTGCCTCTATCTATCGAAGCCCGTACCGAAGCTCGTATGCTGATGCTTGCAAGTAACAACATTTTGAAGCCTGCATCTGGTTTGCCAGTAGTTGAGCCTCAACAAGATATCATCTTGGGTATCTACTATATGACTATAGAGAACCCTGATGAGAAGGGTGCTGGTTCAATGTTTATTAGCGAAGATGAGGCTATAATGGCTTATCAAAATGGCTATGTGCATGTAGAGGCTCCTATTCAAGTACGCCGTACTGCTACTATCGATGGACAAACTGTTACAAAACGTATACCTACTACTGTTGGTAGAATTTTGTTTAACCGTTGTATCCCTCAATGCATTGGTATTGTAGAGCGTAAAAAACCAGAGGACTATCTTGAATATGAGGTAAACTATACCGTTACAAAAGGTAAGATGGCTGAAATAGTCGCTCAAACTTATTTTTCACTCGGTACTACCGAAACTGCAAAAATGCTTGATAAGGTAAAGGCTTTTGGTTATAAATATTCAACATTGAGTTCTATTACAATCAATATTTATGATATGCTTGTGCCAGATGAGAAGAAGAAGATAATTGCTGAGCATCAAGCGCAATCTCAACAAAACGAGAAGTTGTATACTCGTGGATTGATTACTCGTGATGAAAAAGTAAACAAAAACATCGAGTTATGGAACGAAGCTACAGCACAAGTTAAATCTACCGTGGTAGGAAACTTAGGTACATTCAACTGTCTAAAGATGATTGTAGCATCTAAGGCCCGTGGTAGTGATGACCAGGTAAACCAGCTCTGTGGTATCCGTGGTATTATGGCTACTACTTCTGGTAGTAAAATTGATGTACCTATTCTATCTTGCTTCCGTGATGGATTGAGCCCAATCGAATACTTCATCTCTGCTCGTGGTGGTCGTAAAGGTCTAGCCGATACAGCGCTACACACTGCAGATGCAGGTTATCTAACACGTAGGCTTGTAGATATTGCGCACGGAGTAGTGGTAACAGAAGATGACTGTTTTGCTTCTTTAGGGGAATCTCCAAAGGGTATCACCGTTAGTGATTTGCGTAATGGCGACCATATTATAGAGACTCTCG
This sequence comes from uncultured Clostridia bacterium, assembly GCA_944381255.1. Taxonomy (GTDB): domain Bacteria; phylum Bacillota; class Clostridia; order Christensenellales; family UBA1242; genus UBA7867. The sequence continues at coordinate 7,885 of CALWKL010000086.1, forward strand.
AGGGTAGAATTAAAGGTCGTGTAACTGTTGACCCTATTATCGACCCAGCAACTGGTGAGGTTATCCTAGGTGCAAATGAATTGATTACCCCAGAAATTGCTCAGAGAGTAGTGGCTGCAGGAATAAAAGAGGTAACTATCCGTACTCTATTGACATGTAAATGTAAGCAGGGTGTATGTGCAAAATGTTATGGGCGTGATATGGTAAGTACAGGGCTTGTAGAAGTCGGTGAGGCTGTAGGTATTATAGCCGCTCAATCAATCGGTGAGCCTGGTACACAGGTAACGATGCGTACCTTCCACTCTGGTGGTGTAGCATCAGTAAAGGATATTACTCAAGGTTTGCCTCGAGTTGAAGAATTGTTTGAGA
>CALWKL010000087.1 GCA_944381255.1 uncultured Clostridia bacterium
CTGGATAATTTTTTATAGCAGTAATATAACTATCTGTTACTTTCTGCCTACGGCGCTCGCTCTTATTTATAAAATTGCACAATGTAAACCAAATACTGCTTGGCTTCTTGAATGAAAATGCTAACTTGTGCACACCAAAAATACAATAATCAAATAAGGCAAAATCTTCTTGTGTCATATCCAACTCGCCCTTTAAATTGATAAGATTTGCCTCTACTCCCAATAGAATTTGCATATCAGGGTACATAGTGCGCAATCGCTCTATTTCTGCACGCATCTTTGCTACATCTTTGTGATTTATACCATGCTTAATATGCCAAAAGCCATGGTCAGTAATACCGATAGTGCGTATTCCCATAGCTCTCGCTGCCTCTACATTATCTTTGATTGAACCTACTCCATCACTAAAAGTAGTGTGTGTATGATAATCAGCAACAATTTTAATATCCATATTTATCCTCTATAATACAATAATTTCCAATTCTAGTGTAACACCAAAATTTTCTTTTACTTTATTCCTTACATAATGTATCACTTTTAATACGTCTTGGCAAGTACTATAACCCAAATTTACTATATATCCAGAGTGAACAGTGGAAACTTGAGCCCCACCCACAGTATAACCTTTGAGCCCACATTGTTCTATAAGATATGCAGGCGCCAAATCGCCACTTTTCTTAAACACACTGCCTGCACTAGGATACCCTACTTTCTGAGTCTTTGCTCGCAAAAGTATTGCATACTGCATACGTTTGGTAATTACATCTAGCCTTTCTTTTTTTAGCCAAAACCCTACACCTATTATAGCATACTTTTTACTATTTGTAAAAGTGCTATGACGATATCCCCAAAAAAGATTTTCTTTTTTTAGCCTCACCATTCGACCATTTTCTAAAATGTCTATATACTCTACAAAATTGCCAATTTCCGAGCCAAAAGCCCCTGCATTCATTACTACTGCACCACCGACCGTTCCTGGAATCCCTATCAAATACTCTAGTCCTCCAAGTTCATTATTGGTAGCGAAACGCACAAGGTCAGCAAGGCGCACTCCAGCCTCAGCATACAAAAAGCCCAATCTATTGATATAGCACTTATTGAGTCCAAGAGTAGAGATAACCACAAAATCTATATTTGCATCTGGAGCCAAAACATTTGATCCAGCCCCCATTATCACATACTTTATACGAAAATTTTGACACAAGCGGACAGCATCTATAAATTCTTGACTATTCATAGGCTTAATGAAAAAGGGTACTTTGCCACCAATTCTAAAGGTTGTCTTTTCTTTCAATGCAACATTTTTATCGAACTCACAGACTTGTTTTAATTTCTGTATAAATTGGGGATTTATCATTTTTTTTGCTCCTCCCTAAGCCAAACATTGGACACAAAGACATTCATAACTTGTAGTTTATTATGCAGTGCATTTTCAAAATCACTATACTCATCTTGATAAATAATGTCTTTTGTTACGCCAAACATTCCTATAGAAGTCAATTTCTTTTGGACTGGAGTAGAAGTAATAAATTCAATAAAATCATTTGCTACACTTACAAGAGAATCATCTTTTGTCGTAATAGACAGGTACTGTATTAGGTCGGTATAAGTATCTAGATAATGATAATACATCTGTGGTATTGCTCCCGCGCTAACCTTATTGTTTAGGCGAAAGAAATCACGCTGAGTACCTAGTAAAACAGTAAATTCATTACCACGCAAAAAAGCCTCATACGCCTGGTATTGAGAGTAGTCTCTATTATCGCTCAAATACTCTCTTTGCGCAGTATCCAATGCACGAGCAGGCAAATTAAAAGCATAGCCGGTGCCCAGTATATCAAGTTCAGTTTTTTCTGCTTCTGCCTTTAGAATAGCGTCATCGAACTCGCCCATATCAGTGGTAGAACATAATACATACCCACCCATACACCACGGTATCGCACGATTTTCACCATCTAACCTACCACCGACCAGCAAATCAGCACGCACATCGCCCGTCCTCTCTATATTGCGACTTAACCCAGATACCATATCGCCTGCACCTATTCCAAAACTAATAAGGTCTGGCCTTGCACCATTCTGTATCATCTCATAGGCTTGCTCAAGTTTTAAAGACCTTACAATTACATAGACCGAAGCAGTCTTTTCTTGGTATGCAAAGGCCATTTTTTCTAAAAACCTAGCCCTACTAGCACTACCACCTTCAAAGGTATCTATCTCCCAAAGTTCTAAAAATTTGGCACTACTAGGAGCACTCTCTAGCCAATTATTTCGTGTAGAATTAATTTGCGGTATCAAAAAATATGGAGCAACAAATAAAAAAGTAGCAATTAAAAAGGCAAATATGCCAAAAAACAGTTGCTCTCTATTCTTTTTAGTCAAACAAAAATCACCTCACTTGATATTGCTATCTTATGAAGTGATTGAATAAATTAGAATTATTTAAAAAAATCTTGAATTGCGACAGCATCTTTTTTAGTAATTCCACTTACCGAAGTTAGTTCTGCAATACTTGCAACTTTTATCTTATCTATAGATTTAAAATGCTTGATTAAATTTTTTCTCTTGGTAGGCCCAATGCCCTCTATTTCTTCTAATATCGAAGTTACTTTGTTACGCAAACTCCTATGGAAAGTGATAGCAAATCGGTGAGACTCATCACGGATACGTTGCAAAAGTTTCAATGCATTGTGTGTGCGAGGTATAATCAAAGGCTCTTTCTTACCTACCAAAAAAACTTCTTCTTGTTGCTTTGCTAAACCTACAAGTGGGATATCATATCCACTTTCTTTTACTGCTTGGTAGGCATTGCTTAACTGCCCTTTACCACCATCTACTACTATCAAATCAGGGCGCGCACTAAAGCTAGGGTCTTCATTATCCTCTTTTGATAACTCGGCAAGTCTCCTAGTCATTATTTCACGCATACTAGCGAAGTCATCTGCTCCTTGTACTGTCTTGATTTTGAACTTTCTATAATGACTTGGCTTTGCTTCGCCATCTATGAATACCACCATAGAAGCCACGCTTAACAAACCTCCAATATTTGATATATCGTAGCATTCCATTCTGCGAGGAGGCTTTGATAAACCTAGTATTTCTCCCAATTTTTGTACTGCTCCTGTAGTCAAATCGAAAGAACGTTTTTCCTTCTCTATTGCTTTATCTAGATACATCTCTGCATTCTGTGTAGCTATTTCCAACAACTTAAATTTTTCGCCTTTCTTTGGGTTCTGTACATCTGTAGCACTTATACGACCTACAGCAGCACTTTTCCTCTGCTCAATTAGCCATTGTGTCAGTGCTTCATCTGGTTCAAAAGGCAACAGTACTTGCTCGGGTACCAATGCTTGAGTGGTATAATATTGAGTGATAAATTGAGTGAGGCTATCTTCTGCACCCAAATCTGGGTCTACTAGATGGAAGCAATCTACACCAATACTCCTACCACCTCTCACAATTAATACAGCGACAGAAGCGACAGCACCATTACTAGCCCATGCAAAAGCATCTATATTATCAAGGTTGGTCATAAAGGTAAGAGTCTTTTGTTTCATTCTATCTAGCATCATTAGGTCATCACGAATAGTTAGAGCAGACTCAAACTGTTCATTCTCTGCCAAGCGATTCATCTTGGCTACTAAGATTTCTTGTACAGGAGCATACTTTCCATTTAGAAATTCAATAGCCTTCTTAATATATTCGTGATACTCTTGTGGACTGATTTTGCCCATACAAGGAGCACAACATAGCCCTAAATCATAGTTGATACAAGGTCTAGTCCGATGCGCCAATTTACCTGAGCACATTCTCAAAGGGTACGCATTGATAATCATTTTTATTAATTCTACTGGTCTTACCCCAGCAAAATAAGGACCAAAGTATCTTGCGCCATCTCTCTTTAATTTTCTTGTAATCTCTAATCTTGGGAAGTCTTGCTTCAAATCAATGCGAATATATGGATATGACTTACCATCTTTAAGTAAAATATTGTAATATGGCTGAAAACGCTTTATAAGATTATTTTCAAGTGCCAGCGCTTCTGCTTCGTTTGGAGTAATAATATAATAAAAATCAGCAATATTTTTTACCATACTGCGTACCTTTAAGGTATGATTCTTGTTATGTTGAAAATACTGCGTTACTCTATTCTTCAAATTTTTTGCTTTACCGACGTAAATAACTTCTCCATCGGCATTTTTCATAATATATACGCCACTATTGGTAGGCAATTCTTTTATTTTTACACTTAAATCCATAGTTTCATTATATACCAAATCGGTAAAAAAAACAATATTTTTTGTACTTTTAACTTTTTGATTGCAAAAATCATATACATTTTAAAAACAATCGGAGGCACCTTATGACTATTTCTCAAGCTTTAATAATTGTGCTACTGCTTTCCGTTTATGCTGGAGCCTCTGGCACCGATTTGGCTACAAACTCTACAATACTTATTATACTTCTAATAGCACTTATCGCTCTAGCTAGCGTAACCACTCTAGTCGACAATGTTCATTCAACTTGTAACAATCGTATTATATCCCAGACAGGCACAATTACGCAGACACTTTTTTAATAAATCTTCTTTTATAATTATGTTAATAAAAAAAGACTTTGTCAAATGGATAAAGTCTTTTTTTTGTTATGAAATATTAAAAATTTAAAGTTGTGATAACTTAAATACTATACCAAATTTGGATGTACTACTCGAAGTGAACCCAAGTGGCTACGCACACTCAAAAGGTCGGTACTGCCTGAATATCCACCTATGCGCACGCCATCTTTGTACTTATCTACGCTAGAGC
>CALWKL010000088.1 GCA_944381255.1 uncultured Clostridia bacterium
AGCCGAAGTGGCGGAATTGGCAGACGCAAGGGACTTAAAATCCCTCGGGGGCAACCCCGTACCGGTTCGAGTCCGGTCTTCGGCACCATTCATTTTTGGCTTAAATCAAGGCAAAACTCAAAGTTTATGAATTTTTTATTCGACTTTGAGTTTTTTCATTTTTCTTTTTATTTGATTAAAACTGTGTTAAATTTGATAATATAAATTATTTTATAACTTAAATATACCCTTTATATATTAATAGTCGATATAAAAAGTGATGCAAGTGCATCACCTTCTCTAGTTAAATATCTTTAAATTTGATTTTTTAAGAATTCCTAGTTTACCGATTGGTTAACATTAACTTCTGTTTGCTTGTTATGTCTAATATTTGCATAATAAATAGAACTAGCAAGTATGAACTCTGCGGGATAATATAGTACTAGGCAAAATATATCAAAAATTATAGAAATATTGGTAAATACATTTAATAACAGCATAAAATCGGACAAGAAGAATAATAGACTACCAAGCATTATCCATAAATTACTACCCTTGTACTCTTTTTCAAATGTATTTGAAATTGATTTACCCAGCATAAATGAAATAATAAGCGCATAAACAATTATGATTGGCAACATACCATTAAAATTATAAATTTGTGGGACAAAGATTATTATAAGAGATAGAGCGAAAATCAAGAGTATTATCAATAAATCTCTCAAATTTATTTTGTGCAAAAATGCATATGAAACAAAGAAGAATATATGCCCTATTGCGAATAAAATAGCACCTACAACAAAGTAGTCAATTAAGACGATATCCCCTAAGCAAGCGAAAACCAACCCAATCAACATAAGATATTTAAAGGCTTTATTTCGTTGTTCAACTTTTAAAACATATACAAAATTAAAAACTCCACATAATACGAATAAAACGCTAGCTATAGTTTTGTAGATATATGGTTCTCTAAAACAAAGTAGTAAAATATCAAAAACCATTATACAGACGAAAAACAGAGCATAGACTATTAATAAAGATTTATTTTTTACAGTGTTATTCATAAACTAACCTTACCTATATTGTTTAGATAATTTTAACACAAAAATTAAAATTTAAAAACTAATTTTAGCCAAATATAAAAAGTTTTCGTATTAAATTACCAAATTACACTTGCCATAATGAAAAAACGCTTCACTGTATTAGCAAACTATAGACTACGAAATATTTGAAAAGCATAAATTACATCATTTTACTGTAATAAGAATAAATTATCCTAGCCGAATTTAATACAAAATAAAATTTAGTAATGTTAGTCTGTTATTTAAAAACTAATTAAAAAAGGAACTTTACATTTTGTGCATAGTTCCTTTTCCTTTTATTAAGCTAGTTTCAAAATGGGTTAATGTAAGGTCTAATATTTACATTCGCTAACCAAGATTTATTTTATCCTTATAAATATCAATATAATTTAGTCCAATTTATAGTTATATCTTATAAGTTGCGCTTTTAGAATAAGCTTTACCGAACCTCGCTTAGCTTTACAAAGAGGACACTCGTCCCACGCTTCTTCCGACTCTTGCATGTAGCCACAATCTCCACAAATCCACAATACTTTTTTGTCCTTTTTGTAGAGAGTTTGGTTTACAAACTGTTCGTGCAATTCGTTGAATATCTGTTGATGATACCTCTCCACTTCTGTCGTATCACGGAAAAGTTGTGCAATTTCAGGAAATCCCTCCTCTTCTGCTATCTCGGCAAATTTGATATAATTTTGAGCATCTTTGTCCTCATCTAGCCCAGCCAATTTTAGATTTTCAGCCAAATCCCACTTCTCTCGGAAAGGAAAGCCTGCTTTTATATCTATATTATCTATTTGCTCATCTTCGCCTTTTTGCAAAAAGGTATAAAACATTCGCGCATGATTAAATTCTTGATAAACAATTTCATCGATTATATCAGCGATATTTTTGTATCCATTGTACCTAGCTCCATATTCTATAAATTCGTATCGTGTCCTTGCTTGACACTCTGCAGCATAACTGCGTGCTAAATTTTGATAAGTAACACTATCTTTAAGTTTCATAAAAACCTCCTAAATTAATCATAGACACAAAATATTCATTTATACATAAAGCCTTGATAATTTCTCAACTAAGTGATACAATATGGTCGTATACATAGAGGAGGACTTTTACAAATGAAATTTTGGAAAGATTTTAAGGCTTTCATTAGCAAAGGCAACATTGTAGACTTAGCCATTGCCGTGGTAATAGGTACTGCTTTTAACAAAATCGTAACCAGTCTTGTAAATGATATCATTATGCCACTGATTACTTGGGGGTTAGGCGCAAACAGTCTAGAAAACCTATCAGTAGTACTCCAGACGAATGATTTAGGTGAACCAACACTTACCTGGGCATATGGTAGCTTCATTCAATCTATAATTGACTTTTTGATAATTGCACTTACAATCTTTATCGTGTTAAAAATTATGATGAAGAGTAGTAATTTAATAAAAGAGGCAACAAGTTTTGTAAAAGCGCCTACAAAAGCAGAAAAACAGATATTACGCGAAAGGGGTATCAATCTAAAGGACAAAAAAGCTGTACACCAAGCGCTCTTAGAATACAAGGCTGAAGAATTAGCAGAGAAAAAGGCAAAGGAAGAAGCAGAAAAAGCAGAAGCATATAAAAATAGTACCGAAGGCTTATTAAAAGAAATTCGTGATTTACTAAAAGAAAGTAATGACTCAAAAAACAAATCTAAATTATCAGATAATATAAAAGCAACAAATCTAGAAGAAGATAACCAATAAAATCATTAAATTAATAAATATCCTAGTTAATTTGATTTAGATAATTAGAAAAAGTAAAAGACAAACATAAATATTAGACAAGCAAATTTAAAATAAGAAAAAGGAACTTTACCATTTTATTAAAGTTCCTTTTCATTTTTATTAAAGCGTTTTAGTTTTAACTCGTACTATATCTTTTATTTAACTTATCAATAAAATATATTTTACAAGATATTATTCGTTTGACTCTGGAGAATAAACTACATATTTCCTTTTTATCCCATCATTTTTGGCTTCGTTTACTAAATTATTTGTACTTATATATGGAGTAGCAGAACAAACAGCGGTGGAGCCCATAGGACTTAATTGTACTAAAATAGTATCCAGTCCAATTTTACAAATGCATTGGTAAGGAATAAAAAGGTCTTCCTTCCCCTTAAAAAGCCCGCTACGTCCCCCTGGTACTACAATACCAGTAATTTGCGCATTGTTTTGATTGAATACCAAGTCTATCACATGACCTAATTTGCGCCCATCTGTGAGATTGATGACAGTCTTGGCCCGAAATTCACTAAAACTTATCTCCATCGGCGCCCTCTTTAACTAATAATTATTATTAGTATATGATAAAGGGCAAAAATAGATTACACGAAGTACTTTTTTACTACTTTTAGAGCGGATTTTTCTAGACGGCTGACCTGAGCTTGACTTATACCCACTTCATCGCTAACTTCAATTTGAGTTTTACCCATAAAATATCGTAAAATCAAAATTTTCTTTTCTCTGGGTTCAAGTTCTTCCAAAGCATCTTTTATAGATACACTATCCAGCCATTTTTCAGCACAATCTTCAGCATCGGCAATATACTCTCCCAACTCACTTGCCTCCAAGTCATCAGAATACATTGGCTCGGATAAGGACATAGGTTCGCTTATAGCATCAAGGGCACACGCTACTTGTCTCATAGGAGTATGCATATCTTCAGCAATCTCATCTAGCGTTGGTTCGCGCTGTAATATAAGTCCAAGTTTTTCTCTAGAATGTAATGCTCGATAGGCAATATCTCTAAGCGACCTACTCACCCTTATTGCACTATTATCGCGCAAAAAGCGTCTAATTTCTCCTATAATCATAGGCACAGCGTAAGTACTAAATTTTACATTAAGGTCCAAATTGAAGTTATCTATTGCCTTTATTAACCCTACACACCCCACTTGAAAAAGGTCGTCTGCACTTTCTTTCCTACCACTAAAGCGCTGTACTACAGAAAGAACAAGGCGCATATTTCCCCAGATAAATTGCTCTTTTGCATATTCATCTCCTGCTTTTATCTTCTGCATAAGGCTAGCCAACTCTTGCGCGCTAAATTTGGGCAAACAATTTGTATTGATACCACAAATTTCAACTTTGTTTGACATTATACCACCTCGCATAATAAATCAAACAATAGTTTGGGCATCACAATTTGCTTTTATACATTCTATTCTTAAAAAATTTAAAATAAAGTATAAACTAAATTTAAATAATATAAAGTACATCAATCAAGGCAAGAGTTTTGCGATATCTTTCTTCATCTTACCAAGTATTTTCTTCTCTATTCGGCTAATGTAACTTTGCGAAATATTTAATAAATCTGCAACTTGCTTCTGAGTCTTTTCTTTTTCACCACGCAAACCAAAGCGCATACACACTATTTTTTGCTCTCTTTCATTTAGTTTATCTAATACGCGATAAATCATCTCTTTTTCTGCACTTATCTCTACATTCTTATACACTTCATCGGCATCTATCCCAATCACATCGCATAACAACAATTCATTGCCCTCATTATCAAAAGACAGAGGGGTCTCTAGCGAAGTCTCTTTACGATTTTTAGACACTTTCCTAAGATACATCAAAATTTCATTTTCAATACATCTAGAAGCATAAGTTGCTAATTTAATCTTTTTATCCATTTTAAAGGTATTAATTGCTTTGATTAATCCTATCGAACCTACCGAAATCAAGTCTTCTAATTCAATTCCAGTATTTTCAAATTTTTTAGAAATGTACACCACTAGCCTGAGATTGCGTTCTATTAATTCGTTTTTGGCTTGCTCATCTCCATTTTGTAATCTAATTAAATATTGCTGTTCCTCCTCTGCGTCTAGCGGATTAGGTAATGCTTCATTAGTACAGAGAAATAATAGCATCTGGGCATTAAACTTTTTTTCATCAAAACCAAATTTACTAATCAATATTTTTTTAAGCCATTGAAACATATTTACACCTCGACAACTTCTTTACTCACTATCGCTACACAGTCTCCGCATTTTATTTTACTGGGTGCTATGCCTAAGGCTGCATCTTTTTTTACCCCGTTGATTTCAATTTCACAATCAAAAACCTTCATATTGTATCTACCACCCAGACTAGATACCCCCAGCTCTTCACAATGATTTAGCCCAACAAATTTATTCATCAATATCTGAGCACGCTCAAAAGGTGAAAACCAGTATTTAAGTGTGTCCTCATTGATTACCACTACCGACCTACCACGGCTTGTCTTCATAACGTTGCCAGTATCTACAAAGCCTTTGATAACTGCTGACTTATTGTTGACTGTAATAGTTAAATCGCAGGACAAATCGGTAAATGTATGTGTACGAAACAAAGACTTTAGCATTTTGCAAACAAAAATCAAAAAAATAAATCCTGTCGCAATGATAGCTCCCAAAGGCAATTCAGACACATAACCTAAGTTTAAGCCATCGTATACACTTATACCTAGGAAATTGAAAATTCCAATTAGCGCTCCACCAAATGCGAAAGTGTATCCTACAAAGAGCAAAAACTTGATACCTAGTTTTCGAACGGAGAAATTCATCATATACACCATAACAAGAGCAACTGCGAATTTAATAACTATCGCTAGCACTCCTCCAACTCTTATCATAGGAGATACTATAGCAAAGCCCGCCCCAAAAGAGCTCGCTGTAATCAAGCCTAATCGGCTAATCGGCAGTTTTATAGTTTTGCTCGTTAGATATAACAAAATTATATCAATCAAAAAATTATCGAGCAACACATACTCAATTACGATTTCCATACAGCACCTCGCCCTTACTTAAATATTGTAGCAAATTCTAATTATACATGGTGGCAAAAAGAAAAGATATATTGCACGAAATATGCAATATATCTCTCTAAAATGTCGTATTTACTGAATTATCATAACGACCAAGGCTACTACAATAACAATTAGTCCTATGACTTTTACCGTTATCATAATTGAATCATCATTGGCTACATCATTTGTCTTACGAGATGCACAAGCGATTCTACGAGATAGACACGCTAGCGCAATACCAATAGCACACAAAATAATACCAATAATAACATTCGCCTGAGACAATCTTTCGATTAGTGTCTGCGCTAATAATAATGAAATCATATTATACTATCCCCTTTTCCCTATCTAATTTAATTATACTACAATTTATTTAATATGTCAATACCTTAATTTTGAATATTATCACTATTAACTTTTGCATTGCTAGAAGTATTAGAGTTAGGCTCCTCTTTACTTTTGTCATCTTGAGAAATAGTATCCTCTTTTGTAGCATTGTCTATATTATCACTATTTAATAGCGAGTCAGCCGTATCTGCATCGCTAGATTGTTGCTCAGACTCAGACCTTTTTTGTAATTCGCTTGAAACTTTATTAGGGAAAAACACTCTTTTGTAATTTAACAAAATGTACACTACTAGGCTAGCCACTACAATTATCATACCCAAATAAAGTACATAAATGTCCCAAGGGTTAAGTGTCCCATCGAAAAAGCACATTAATAGACCGATAGTAATGACTACAGTACCTAATTTACCAAATATATTACTAGGAATGGTAATTTTGCGTTTAAACAAACATGCACCTGTAATTATCATTCCTAAATCAATAAATATCAATACCCCCATCAACCAATATGGAATGATGCCCACTATTGCAAAAGCTACTAGAGTAGAAATCTTTAGCAACTTATCTGCCAATGGGTCAAGTACGACACCATATTGAGTTATTTGATGTGTGCTACGCGCTATAAAACCGTCCAAGGCATCAGTAAGGCTCGCAACTACAAATATAATCATTGCTACAAGGTGGTCTTGGCCAGGTATTAAAAAAAAGCATAATAGCATTGTAGGTACTAAAGCTAATCTTATAAGTGACAAGACATTAGGTACATTCCAAAAAGTTTTTTTCATTTTGCCCTCAATTTTTT